>JASFKE010000371.1:0-4964 GCA_050118795.1 Desulfobacteraceae bacterium
GCTAGCTTGGGCAAGTCTGCAATCTTCAGGGTCGGGTTGGCCATGGTTTCGACAAAGATGACCTTTGTATCCGGTGTAATGGCACTCTTAAAGGCATTTAGGTCCGTGGGATCGACAAAGGTGGAACAAATTCCCATTTCAGGCAGAATTTTATCGATCAGTGCATGGGTACCACCATATATGGTGTTGCTGGCCACCAGGTGATCGCCGGTATGGCACAACTGCAGCAGCGTGCAGGAGATAGCGGCCATGCCGCTGGCCGTGGCCTGGGCGAATTGTGTTCCCTCCATGGCCGCCAGGTAGCGGGCGAGTGTGGCGTTGGTAGGATTGAAATGGCGGCTATAGAGATAACAGCCGTTTTTTTCAGGACCTTTTTCACCCGCGAAGATTTCGGGCATGGAGGAGGGGTCCATTACGGTGAAAGTGGATGATCTGGCAATGGATGGGGTGACGCCGCCATGTTCGCCAAATTCTCGTTTGGCGTTGAACATGGCCTGCTCGGGATCGTAGTCTTGCATGGTTGCACCTTTTTATTGCAAAGGGGTCTGTATTTCCGACGCCTGTGCCTGTTCGGGTTCTTCAGCCGTCAGGCCCAGCCGTACTTTAAAAAAGGCCTCTTCTTCATCGGGTGAGAGATCCGACAGCTCTCTAAGGGCCTCACGAATATCTTTGGAACCTTTTTCATAGACCTTCCAAACGGAGGCGTATTCGTAACGAACATCGCGAAGGGAAAACTTGCCCTGGGAGTCTTTCAAATGAGAGTGTACCAAGCTGCGTATAGATTCCCAACAATCGCGCCGTGTTTGGTTCTTCAATGCCGTCAAATGGTCCAGGTTCTTGAGTGTTTTTTTGTGAAACCGTTTGAACAGAAAGCGGCGCATCGAAATGCTCCAAAGACCCAGCAATAGCAGAGCTGCGCCGGCACCACAGGCAATTTTAGCCGTCAGGTCCAATCCTGCCAACGGTGGTGCCGAAAGGGTTAACACAAATATGCCGGCGCCCGCCAAGAGGCTGATCGCCAAGCCGACACCGAAAGATTTCAGGCGATATTTGCGGGCTCTTTTTCGGTAGCTGATCAACGCTTCCAAAAAATGCGCCAGTCGCTCACCATGGGTCTCGACGAATGATGCCAAATTGTCCAGGCGATAACATGGTGCTTGCAGAACCGCAGCTTTTAGCTCTTCGCGTTGGTTTTGCAGGTGTCGTAAATAGCTGTCGTCACCATCGCGTGTGTTGGTCGACACATCTTGCTGCGAATAGGTGAGATGGATCATGGGAATGTCTTTTCGGCCGGTGATTTGGGACAGATTCCAACATAGTGTGCCGTACACCCTTAATAGATCGATCATGGATGAGCATTCATCGATGCGGTTTAGTACAAATAGGACGCGATCTTCAAAGGTCCGGGCCGGCAGAGTGTCCCTGAGACTGGTATGGGCTTCGCGAACGGTGCCGGCTTTGTGGGGGTCGAATAGCACCAGCACCAGGTCTGCGATTTGGGCCAGATCTCCAATGACCTCTTGATAATTATAACCGCGGTCTCTCTCGCTGATGCTATCCAGCATGCCGGGGGTATCAATCAAGGCGAGGTTTTTGAGAAAAGGGGAGTTAACCTTTTTCAGCTTAAAGTGAGATGAAAACCGCTGGCCATGTTTTTTAAGGGTTTCAAAAGGATACTCCGGATCATTGAGCAAAAATTTTCCATCTCGCTCCTCCGTAACCTGAACGGTTTCACCGGGTGCCGGTCCGTCAGCGTAGGTGATGACCGTAAATGAATCATCCGTGGGCGCTTGGCCGGTTTTTTGAATATTGGCGCCCAGAAAATCGTTTATTAAGGTGGATTTCCCTGAAGAGTAGTTGCCCAGCAACAGGACTTGCGGGCGCCACTTGATGGTCGTCTCGAGGGGGGCGTCGCTATACCCATAGTGTGTTGCGACGGGGGTGAGATGCTCTTCCACCATTTCTAACAGTTCTGATCGAAGAGCCTTGATATAGTTGTCACGATACATGCATCACTCCGGAATAAGTCCCATAAAAGCTGTACCCGCTTGTAACGCCGGGCGATGGTGATCAGCTGGTGTCATCCCTTATGTTAAGGGCATTTTGCAGCATTCAGGACGTTTATATGCAATGCTTCGATTTAAATCAATAAATATGATGGTTAATCATGGCCGGTATGCCGGGGACGCAATTGTTAGCTTCAGGTGGGGGCAGGAGGTGGTGTCAGGCGATGTCCACGCGGGAAACAATCGATGCGCCAGGGCTTGAGGTGTTGTTGGCGAGCCCGTTTTTTAACATCCGCAGCTCCCTCCGCAGCTGCAACCGCAACCCGCGGATTCCGTTTTTTTCACCAGGGCACGCACCAATTCCCTGTCAGATACCGGTGCGACGGCGGCCACTTGGATATCTAAATCAAATGGCGGTTCTGCGCCAATAGCATCCATTAACGGGCCTGCGAGGTACTCAAAATAGAGGTGCATTTGGGATGGTTCGACATGGAGGTGTATTGTATCGCCCTGGATTTTGTCGGATAGCGCTTTTTCAAAGGCGGTGAAACCTTCAGTGGCAATACCATAAACAAAATCGAAATCGATCTCCTTTGGCCGGGCCTGGTTATCACCACTGCCGCCGCAACTCGTAATTTTCAAAGATACCTTTTTTAAAGGGGCGATTTTTTTGCCATCCTTCATGTTATTTTTCCTTATATACCGAATATTCCGAATATACTTCTCAAGGTAGCTGAGTTGATGCGTTGATTGATTTTTCGCTTAACATTGGACCGCAGGGATTTGGATTTGAAGTTGATCACCTTGCAGCCATATCGGAAATGTTTTTCCATGAGATTAGGGTAATTGCCCAAAGATGAGCGTAATTTCATTCCATTGGAAGTGACCTTGCGCAAAAGATGGATCTCTTTTCCGGAGACCATATTCTCCTTACGGCTTATGGCATCCAAAAATTCCCGCCGATTTGGGGCGCAACAGGCATAGGTGACCGATCGTCCCATGTGTCCTAAAGAGTGTCCGTCGCTGCCCCCGACCATGGCTTTGTTCAGATTAAACCCAAGCACCGAACACTTTAAATTCCATTTGTTCAAGTTGTTGGAGTTGATGACCTCGACACCATCCACCATGCTGAAAAGTCGCTCCAATTCCTCTTTTGAGAACTGAATATTGCAAATTCCGGTGTACATGGCGCAATAGGGGTGAGCGAAGATAATGATGCAGTGGTAGGTATTAGCGCGCTGAACGATTTGTTCCATTGTCAGGCTCAGTGAGCTCATGACACCTTGCCCCATATGCGGCACCACATCGTTATGGTAGAACTTTTCAAGCTCCGATGTGCTATAAAAATATAACAGCAGATGAGAGCCTTCAGACGATGTAATCTCGATACCCGGAATGGTGAGAATGTCGTCGTAGGAATCGATCTCCAGTGCGCCGCGAATCTCATTATGATCGGTTATGGCGATTCCGATACCTAATTTACGTGCCTTTTCGGCAATTTTTGGGATCGTGTTCAGGCCGTCGGAGTGGTGAGAGTGAAAATGGAGATCTACGACCGTATGTTGTTTTGTAAGTTTAGATAGGTCAGGGCGTTCAAAAAGAACGCGATCAAATGAAGACATGGGCAAACCTTTCGAAATCGGCTGTTGGATTTACCTTAAGATCACAATGCAAAAAATTTGCCGGATGATCCCATCGCCGATCCAAGAACCAACTATTAATCGATCTTTTTATTTTTCTCAACCTTTTCTGCCAACCGCACAGTTTTTTCCGTTCCTTTTAGCTTTGTACAATGCTTTGTCGGCGCGTTCCACAGCAGATTCAGGGGTATCATCTTTCTGAAAAACCGTAACACCGATACTTACCGTCATACTAAGATAGGCATCTTCTCGGTCGGTGTTGGTGGCGTATCGTGCAGCAGATACCGCGTCGCAAATTTGACGCCCTTTTTTCAGCGCATTTTTTAAATTGGCACCCGGCAATATGATGGCGAACTCCTCTCCGCCATACCGGGCGATATAATCATCGCCCCGAACGCAATCGCGGCACTTTTGGGTAAATGCCATCAAGACGCGATCTCCGATGACATGACCATAGGTATCGTTTATCTGCTTGAAATCATCCAGATCAAGCATCATAAGACTAAAAGTGGTATTCATCACACGGCTGCGTTCGATTAGCTCCCCAAGGGTATCGTCGAACGCTTCCCGGTTGTAAACACCGGTGAGGCCGTCGGTCATGGACTTGGCTCGGGTTTTTTCCAGCTCTTGGCGCAGGCTGTCCACCTGACCGGCCAAAAATTGTACCTGGCGCCGATCCTGGTCCTTTTTAAGATCAACGATTACCCGCATTTGGCTGACTTCATGGGCCAATGCCGTCTTAATTTTTTTAATGTCATCCAAACGTGTGATTTTTTCCATTTTCTCGGAATGGTCATATACACGATGATAAAAATCCCTGTTTTCCACATCCAGGTTGGCCATGGCTTTGGTCAGCAATTCGATGATATCTCGTAGCTCTTTTTCACGGTCTGCAATATAATCGTGCTGATGGTCGATAAATGATAAAATTTCATTTTTACGGTGTTCAAAGTGCAATTCTATCCGTTTGGGTTTTTCATCCGAGGCGAATTGACGATTCAATTCATCGATGCTCTCTTTAAAGCATTCCGAGCGAATCTCCTTCACATCGATGGCAAAGGATTTCAAAAAGTGCAGCAGCGCATCGATACTGCGCAAAAAAACATCACTTTTTTCCCGTAATTCTAAATTTTTTTCAACTAATTGTTCAACTTCCAGCTCATTGTCTGTGGGGCGATAGAAAAGCTTAATCGACATGATTCAAACCTACTCAAATGGTGATACCGGTACCTGGGCAAATCAGAGCAACGCTAAGTGTTCATCGTCCATTGAGTGGAAAACTTTACCGAGTTCAAACACCCGATTCAACTTGATTACC
>JASFKE010000372.1:0-4961 GCA_050118795.1 Desulfobacteraceae bacterium
GTGCAGCGAAGCGGCCATCGTGCAGCGGGAAGACGGCATCGTCGTGCTGACCGAGGAGCTGTGCAGCGGCTGCCAGGCCTGCATGGAAGAATGTCCGTACGAAGCCATCGCCTTCGATGCGGAGCAATCGGTGGCCCGCAAGTGCAATCTGTGCCACCACCGCGTGGATCACGGTTTGATGCCGGCGTGCGCCGACAACGTCTGTCTGGCCCACTGTATCTATTTCGGCAGCCCGGAGGATATAGAGGCCCAGCGCCGGAAAAGACTTGGTTGAGATTCCCGGGCATAATCGGATCAAAAGAGTTTGTATCCGCTCACTACCAGCGCTTCAAACATCTGTTTGTCTCCAAGCATAAAAAAATTCCGAAACCCATTGAAGGCTTTTCCGGGATCTATTCCCTGAAACGGCTTTCGAAGCTTCTTTAAAACGATAAATGAGTAGGCAAAACCTTATGAATACTCGGCAGTATGTCGTGCAGCTTACACCCAAGGGTGAGAAATTGATGAAGAAAGTTGCAAAAACACTTCGAGATTAACCGCAGGAAATTCAATTGCTCTATTGCAAAATTTTTCGTTCTGCGATTGCCGGCACCTCAGCTTGCCGTCATGCTGGCGTGGCAATAAGGAGGAGAAGATAATGAATCAAGCAGGCTGTCAAGCCAAGCGGGTAACTAAACAATATCGCCAGACAATCAGAGCCCTGCCTGAAAAGGTTTTTCCCTTACTGTGCCCGGTGCGTGAAATGGAATGGCTTGACGGTTGGCATTGCACCATGATCTATTCAGAATCGGGCCTGGTTGAAGAAGGAGCAGTGTTCAGCACACCAGGCGAAGGTGAGCCTGAAACGGTGTGGATTGTCACGAAACACGATCCTGTCAATCACGAGGTGGAGTTCACCAGAATCACGCACAATTCCAGAACCTGCGTATTGAAGATTGTCGTACATCCAAAGGATGAAAACAGTTCATATGTTGACATTTCGTATACCTATACAGGAATTTCTGAATCAGGTAATCGTTTCATCGATGAGCTTACACAGGAAGCTTTCTGTGAAGAGATGAAGTTTTGGGAAGATTCCGTAAATTATTTCCTAAAGACGGAAAAACAACTTAAAAAAGCATAACGGTTCGATGACAAGCCCCTTCCTGATTATATGATTAGGGGGAAAGCTTTTATAATGGTATTTATCGTTGTAGTTGTAAGTCAAAAAGCGGAGAAAAATGAAAAAGCTTTTTATTATTAAAATCGGAACCACCTTTCCAGCCTTGGCGAAACGGCTTGGGGACTTTGACCAGTGGACCGCAGACGCGCTCGATTCAGTTGATGTTGAACTTGCTGTTGTGGATGCTGAACATGGCGCACCTCTTCCGAAGGAAGAGGCGTGTGCGGGTGTTATAATTACCGGATCACATGCAATGGTAACTGACAATGTTTCATGGAGTGTCAAACTGGAAAAATGGCTGGCTCTTTTGCTTGAAGCACAAATACCCATTTTCGGCATCTGCTATGGCCATCAACTGCTTGCGCGAACCGGCGGAGGGGAGGTCGGCTTCCATCCACGTGGCAAGGAGATCGGCACTGTCAGCATTGAATCGCTTCCTGCTTGCGCCAACGATCCTGTTTTTCAGGCGCTTCCAAAAACATTTCTTGCCCATGTCACCCATTTACAGACAGTGTTGAAGTTGCCAAAAGCGGCCATACGCCTGGCGGCTAACGCCCATGAGCCCAATCACGCTTTTCGCCTTGGGCAGTGCGCGTGGGGCGTTCAGTTTCACCCAGAGTACAACGTCGACATTATGCGATCTTATATAGAGGAACAACCCGACAAACTTGTATCAGCGGGATTGGATATTTCGCAGCTTTTGGATTCGGTTTCGCAAACGCCTATTGCAACACAATTATTAAGAAAATTTGGAAATTTTGTTGCAGATCGACAGGCCGGCAAGGGCGCCGGAAGAAAATAATTCTCCCGGGTTGCGCAGAACAACGCGATTTGGGTTCGTCTACAAGGCACATCACTGAGGACAAAGCTGTTTAGTTGTTTTGGGGTTTGTGCATCTGCTCGGGCTTTCGGATCTTGTGGGCCCGTGCGGCGAACTCTTTGCTTTCGCCTGATTTTCCCATTTTTTCATAGACCATGGACAGGGTTTCAAAAATGATGGCCAGGTGCCTGTCCCGGGGCCCCAAGGCTTTTTCGATGATGCCTCTGGCTGTTTTCAGAGCCTTTTCGGCCTCCGGGTATCGACCGGCGCCGGCGTAAAGCGTGCCCAGGTTGTTGTAGGTTTGGGCGGTGGCCGGGTTGTCTTTGCCGGCTGATTTTTCCCATATGGCGATGGACTGCTTGAGCAGGGTTTCGGCTTCATCCGTTCTGTTTTGGGCCCGATAGAAGGCGGCCAGGTTTTCCAGGGATTGGGTCACTGCGGGGTGTTCCGGTCCGAAAGCCTTTTTTCGAATTTCAAGGGCCCTCAGATGGAGGGGTTCGGCATCGCCATGGGCCCCTTGGCCGTAAACAAGGGCCAGGTTGTTGAGAGATTGGGCCACTGCAGGATGATGGGGGGGCAGGATTTTTTCGCGGGTTGCCAGGGAGCTCTCCAATAGGGGCTTGGCTTCGTCGTAGCGGCCCTGGTTCAGGAAGAACTCAGCCAGATTGTTTTGGGCCTGGGCCACGGCCGGGTGGGTTTGACCATATGCGTGGCTGTAGATCTCGATGGACTGGGCCATCACGGGCTCGGCTTTTTGGAGCTCCCCCTTTGATTGATAGAGCACCGCCAACCGGTCCAGGGATTCGGCGATCTCCGGGTGGTTTTTTTCAAGGATGGCTCTGCGGATTTCAAGGGACTGCAAAAGGAGCGGTTCAGCAGCGGGATAGAGCCCCATGGAGAGATAGATTTCCGCCAACTGGCACTGGGCTTTGGCAAATGCAGGATGCATTGCGCCGATGCTTTTTTCATATATCGACACCACCCGGCGCAGATGGGCTTCGGCCTCTTCCAGACGGCCGGTGGCCTGGGAGATGACAGCCAGATGGGTGAGCACCGGTCCAAGGTCGGGGTGGTTATCGGCCAATGTTTTTTCGAGGATGCCCAGGGCCCGCTCCAGAAGGGCTCTGGCTTTGTCATAATCGCCTTGGGCCATGTAAGCCGTGGCCAGGCCGTTCAGGGCCGGCAACAGCTCCGGTGCATCCCGGTGCAACCGGCAGTCATGGATGGTCAGGGCGCGTTGCATCAAAGGTTGTGCATCTGCGTATCGCTGCTGGGTCATGTACAGTTCCGCCAGATTGGTCAGGGCGTCGGCCACGTCCTCGCTCTCGGTTCCGAGGGCGGTTTCGTAGGCTTCAAGGGATTGCACCATGACGGTTTCGGCCTTGGGAAAATCCCCCAGGCTGTGGTAAAGCTCGCCAAGATTGTTCAGCGAAAGGGCCAGGTCAGGGTGATCCTTGCCCTTTTCTCGTTTTGCGGTCTCCACCGCCGCCAGGGCGGGCGTCAGTGCTTCTTCCAAACGGCCTTTTTGCATGAGGCTGAGTACTTCGCGGTTCAGTTGCTCCCATTCGCCTTTCATTTTGTCGGTCCTTCTTGTTTTTCGATGAATCCTTTGATGGCATTGGCCACCGGCTCCGGATTGTCCAGGTGCAGGTGATGGTGACCCGCCAGGGTGACAATGCGAAGATTTTCGATAGCCTCGCAACGGGATTGAAAATAGGGTCGTTTGCGCAATGTTCCCCCTTCGGCGACAATCAGCAAGACCGGTGAGGTGATGCCGCGTAAAAATGCCAGCATCACTTCATTGGTGAAGTATTGGGGATAAGGGCGTTTGAGTCGCTGGTCGCTTCGCCAGCCATAGTTATCACCATCGCGTTTGACCGCCCGGCGCACGATAATTTCGGCGGAATTCTTTGTGAGGCTGCCTGCGGCGGCGCGGGCACGGATCAACACCTCCATGCTGTGGTATACGGATCTCTTTTTCGCTGGTGATGACTTCATCGATTCGATGGATCGGCGGAGCAACCCGGGAACATCATTCAACTGCCCCGTAACCGCCCCCATACCTTCAATCAGAACCAGTTGTGCCACACGATCCGGAAAGGCGCTGGCCGCCAGGCAACCGATACCGGCCCCCATGGAGTGCCCCAACAGGATGAACCGCTCCCATCCCAGTTTGTCCGCCGCTGCCATGACGTCGTCGAGGTAGTCGGTGTAATGGTAACGCATTCCAGCCGGACGGTGGTCGGACTTTCCATGGCCGGGTAGATCGAGGCTGATAAGGTTCAGTTGAGGCAGCAGGGGCGCCAGCCGGTCGAAGGTGTTGGCATTGTCCAGCCATCCGTGAAGCCCGAGGACCGGAAGGCCGCCATCGGCTCCCCATTTTTTAGCGGTCAATCTGAGATGGGGTGTCTGTATAACGATTTCATCGGCAAGTGGTCCGGTCAACGGTCGATCCTATATCTTAAAGTCTATATTGTGGTGGTCCTCCATAAACAGTGTTTGTGGAGGGTGAAAATCAGGTCTTCGGTGTTGGGTATTAGCAAAAAATGAATTTAAACACTAACCAAATCGTCACTTACTATTGCATGTAATCGAGGGGTAGATCAAGTACCATTGTCGTACTAAGAAAGAGATCATCACTCACCTGCCCGGCCGTGTCGGCCAGTATAATTTTACAAAAAAATTGAAAGTTTAAGTGAGAAGATGGGATTCGTTTACGGCTTAAATTCCAAAGCAAAGTAAGTGTATTCGGCGGCGTATATGTTGGTTTGCCGCCGTTGACACAGGGGGATCAAAATGTTATAATACCAAATTACATGTAATTAATCTCTATAAAGAGGATCAAATATGATAAAACCCATCCAAAGCATATTGTTTGCCACCAACCTGTCTGATGATTGCTTGTCGGCATTTGATTATGCGGCGGCCATCGCCACCCGCTTCCAAGCAACCTTGGTGCTGCTCCATGTGGTGGAAAAG
>JASFKE010000373.1:0-4958 GCA_050118795.1 Desulfobacteraceae bacterium
AAGGTTGGCACCAATCCCATATGCCGTTCGGGAAACCGCTGCTGGCGTTGCTTGGGCAGGGCCCCCAACACCGGAATTCCGCAGTGATACTCGATACTGTCGCGCAAAATGCGCTCGTGGCGCGGCCCGGCCACGCGGTTGAGCACCACCCCTTTGAGCTTCAGACCTGGATCGAAATTCGTACAGCCGGCCACCACCGCCGCCATGGTCCGGGTCGATTTAGTGCCGTCGACACATAGAACCAGGGGGATATCCAACAACTTGGCCAGTTCGGCCGTGGACGTTTCACCACGGGTGTCGATACAGTCGTACAGACCGCGATTGCCTTCGATCACCGCAATTTCGGTGCCGACGGTGCGGGTTTGATAGGACTGTTGAATGGTGTGGGAATCAATGAGAAAGGTATCCAGATTATAACAAGGCCGGCCGGCGGCCAAAGCCAACCAGCCGGCATCGATATAGTCGGGACCTTTTTTAAAAGGCGCAACCCCTATGCCCTTTTGGCGCAAGGCTGCAATAATGCCGACAGCGAAGATGGTTTTACCCGATCCGCCTCGTATGGCGGCGATGACAATCCCGGGCATCGGGTTACCCATCCGATCTGTTTGGGACTCTTTCAAAGATCTAAATCAAAAAGACAATGGTGTTGCACAACACAACTAATCCTCGTGCTCGGCGGCGGCCTGCTTGCCGGTTCCCGGCATGCCGTACATGGATGTGCTGCCGCTGGACCAGTATTCCAATACGCCCTCGGTTACCATCTGGTTTACGATCTTTTTGGCCTCTCTGGGTTTGGCCCCCAGGATTTTCGCCAGGTCATTGAAGTAAAATTTCGATTTGGTCTTCAATTTCTTGGTCAACGCTTCAACAATTTTAGTTTTGGACTCTTCATAATCGAGTGCCATGAGCTTATCCCTTTCCTAGTGGAACTGGGGGGCCTGGGTATGGCCCCCCGGTATTGTATAGAGCCGTCTTAGAACTTGAACTGCGAGGTCTGGCGCCATGTGTAGTACGCCGGATCACGGAAGTCGTCGATGAGGTGATGGGTAAACGGCAGTTCGGTTTTTTCGAAAAATCGCTCCCAGCCAATACGCTCGGCCCAGTCTCCCAGGCGCTCATATTTGTCGGCTTCGCTGGCATAGACCTCCACCAACTTGCGAATGGTCTTCACAGTGCTCGGCCAGCGCGGCGCTTCGTTGGGCAGGAAAGCCACAACCACCTTGGAAAACTTGGGCGCGCTGATGCGGTTGGAGACCTTACCGCCGGCCATGATCACGATACCGTCGCCTTCGGTGTCCGCCAACGGAAGAGACGGGCACATGGTGTAGCAGTTACCGCAAAACATGCAGCGGTCATTGTTCACGGCCACAGAATTCACCTTTTCGCCACCCATCTCAACTTTGGACGGTTTGATGGCGGCGGTGGGGCAAGATGCGATGGCCAGCGGAATTTCACACATTTTGTCCAGATATTCATGGTCGATCATGGGCGGTTTGCGATGGTAGCCCAAAATGGCGATATCGGAGCAGTGAACCGCGCCGCACATGTTCAGGCAGCAGGCCAGGGAGACTTTGACCTTGGCCGGCATACGATGGTTCTTGAACTCGTCGAACAGGTCATCCATAACCGCTTTTACCGGACCGGAAGCGTCGGTGGCCGGTGTGTGGCAGTGGATCCAACCTTGGGTGTGAACGATGTTGGTGATACCTGAGCCGGTGCCGCCCACGGGAAACTTAAAGGAACCGCCGTCAAACTTGCGGCTCTCCAGGTCGTCGATGAGGGGTTGGACTTTGGATTTATCATCCACCATGAACTCGATGTTGTTACGGGTAGTGAAGCGCAGGTAACCGTCGCAATGCTTGTCGGCGATCTCGCAGATTTCGCGAATGTGGGTGACCGACATCAGTCGGGCGCCGCCGCAGCGCACGGTGTAGACTTCGTCGCCGGTTTCGGAAACGTGAACCAAGACGCCGGGCTGCAGGATTTCGTGATAGAGCCATTTGCCTTTGTTGGCGGCAATGACCGGCGGATAGAACTGATCATATTTTTGCGGACCGATATCGGAAATCCGATTTTCCATCGGTTTGTCGGGATTGTATCCGGATGAAACAAATGCCATGGTTTTTCCCCCTTATCTCTGATGGTGTTTTCTGAATTCGTCAACGTCACGATCCCAGCCGCCTTCAACCTCATCCTCTTTCCAGAAGATGTACGGGTTGTGGCGCGGTTCCTGGACCATACGGGCATCGGGTTCTTTGCCCATGGCTTCGAGCATTCTTTGCAGGCCTTGACGTTTCATCAATTCGCCCAGACGTTCACGGTTCTTGCCCTCTTCCATCCACCAATCCCAAATGGGTTCGATGATCTCTTCCTTGATCTCGGTGTAAGGCGCTTCGGCCTTGACAAAGGGCACGATGAGGGAACCCATCTGGGCGCCGTCGAGGATCGGGGCTTTGGCGCCGGCGAAAACAGACAGACCACGGTCATCGCCAATGCGCAAGGCGCGCGGCATTACGTTGATACAGTGCATACAGCGGGTGCACTCTTTGGTTTCGATCTTCAGCTCTTTGCCCTCCATCCACATACACTTGGTGGGACACAGGCCGATCACCTCTTTTTCGATGTCAAAAGGACCCCAGTCACGGCCGCTCATGGCGCCGCCGTTGCGAGACAATTCGCCGCCGATGTAGCCTTGGACCGCTTCCTGATCGATTTTAATGTCGTCTTTCCAGGTTCCGATGAACGAGAGGTCGGAACGTGCAATGGAGGCCACACAGCAGTTGGGGCAGCCGTCGAACTTGAATTTGAATTTATACGGAAAAGCCGGACGGTGGAGTTCATCCTGGTATTCCTGGGTCAGGTCGTAGCACAGATCCTGGGTATCATAGCAGGCGTATTCGCACCGCGCCATGCCGATACAGTCGGCCGGGGTTCGCAGGTTGGAGCCTGATCCGCCCAGATCCTGGTCATATTTGTGGGTCAATTCATAAAAAATCTCTTCCAATTGAGGGGTGGTGGTTCCCAGGAAGATGATGTCGCCGGTGGAACCATGCATGTTGGTGATGCCGGAGCCACGGAAATCCCACAGATCGCAGAGGTTTTTTAAAAAATCGGTCTTATAGAATTTAGCGCCCGGTTGGGCGATGCGCATGGTGTGGAAATGTGCCACACCGGGAAAATTTTCGGGCTGATCGCAGTAACGACCGATAACGCCGCCGCCATAGCCGAACACACCGACAATGCCGCCGTGTTTCCAGTGGGTCCGTCCATGCTTATAGGACAATTCCAGAACGCCCAGCAGGTCGTCTACGACATCCACCGGTATCTGGTACTCAATATTATTTTCATTCTTGGCCCTGCTAGCGGCTTCCTGTTTCATATCCGAAACGAAGCTCGGCCATGGTCCAGACTCAAGCTGGTCCAACAACGGTGTTTCGTGTTTTGCCATCATTTACCTCCATTGGGTTAATCAAGAAGTCACAAAATCCCTGACCTAAATTCAAAAACAGTTAAAAGGCCACCTCCTCTCAATTTTTCCTTCGTGTGATAATCTTCATCTAAATATTCGTTCATGAGGAACTGGGAAAATCGGGATACGAAGTGGAAGATATAAAATGATCAATCCGTGATTGTCAATAAAAAACCCTTGCAGAATCGGCCATCTCCGGGCTTAAACCCATTGATCCCGACATACCCCCCCAATATAGTATGGATACACTATCGCTACACACCATGTTGTAGCGGAGACCCGCTGGGATCACCGGCTGATGTCAAGTGGCGATGGCGCGGGCAAGGGCTGTTATATGGCGGCCCAGAAAGCCGTTTATAAGATCCCGCTCCTTTGAATTGAACGGGGCCTTTTCCATCACGGTCATGGCGATGGCAGTCAATTGATCGGCGCTGTGCAGGGCGGCATACTCCTTTACGGTTGCATCGAAATCTTCAGGCAGCCCCCGTACCGGTGAAGCCGCGCCCAGGCCCTGAAAGAAACCACGGCTGACAGCCGCAACCACATCGTCGCAATGGCAGGCCATCGGGCCCACGCCATCCAGACGATCCAGGCGCAATTTCAGTGAAATCTTCACCAAAAACAGCAACAACGCCTCCAGCATCGAGGCCACATCAGGCTGCGGATTCTCAATCATAGGCGCATAGCGGCGCACCGTAATCAGCCGCAGATCAACCTTATCCGCCTCCAGAGCGATTACAAAATCACCGGCGGCGTGATGCCAGTGGCCAATGGCCTCAAATGTCAATGGATTGTAAGCATAGGTCAGGATAAAGGCCGCTTTTTGCAGGCAACTTTCCACCTGACCGCGGCTCAGCGTATGGTGGCCGCGCTGGGGATCCCACACTTTAACCGAGCGCCCGGCCGGGGATTCGCCGGTGAGATGGAATTCATAAAACCCGTCGAACCACTGGCCCAAAAACATGGGGATTGGGCGACCGTGCAGGTCCTCGCCCCGGCCTTTATGGAAAACCCGGGGCCAGCAAGCGTCGGAGAGTTCGCAGTTGAGTTTGGATAAGTTATGATACTCTTGATCGATGATCATTCGGCCGGCGGGTGAAACCGCCACATTGATCACAAAGGGCAATGGACCACCGCCCACCGTCGCCACTGCGTATGCCGGGTGATAGAAAGCGCCATGCTTGATCAGATAGACACCGATGTGATCGATATCCGCAGGTGACACCGTTTTTCCGGCCAACTCGCCGGCCGCCCTCCTGACCGGGGACAAATCGTCCTGGCTGAGAAAGTGTTGCACCGCCGTAAAATAATCACCGTAGGTTACAGCTTCGTCGGAAAGACGATCCCCCTGGGTTTGACCAGACCCGTGGCGTGAGGCCGGCAGTGGGTTTGACCAGAGGCCGCTCTTGGGCGTCAGCTCCGGTTCATCCGGGCTCAAGGCAAATTTGAAAGGTGGGATTTTCAAGCTCAAGGTCAGAAGTTTAATATT
>JASFKE010000374.1:0-4958 GCA_050118795.1 Desulfobacteraceae bacterium
GAAAAGCAACCCTGCGAATTTGCGGCAACCTGGAAGCGGAGGCGTTTCTAGAGGATTGCTACCGCTATCTGGCCGGAATCATTCCCCTCGAACGGATGGCCCTTTCCTACTACGATCCGGAAAAGGGCAAGCAGACTATTTTGGCCGAAGCCTCGCAGCAGGGGGGAAAGCTGGTGCGGGAGGTCCTGATCCAGCCGAAACGCATTCGCCCTTATGCGGCCCGTCATGACCTGGAAACCCTGGTGATCGACCGGGCCGATACCCACCCGACCGCCCAGTCATGGATTCGCGCCGGACGACTCAAAGGTGATGCATCACTGATGGTCATGCGAGTGTTTGTACGCAGCGACATCATCGGCGCGGTGATTTTCGTGGCCCCGGAAGGCGTACGATTTACACCCACCCATGAAAATTTAATCAATCTGCTGCGAAAGCCCTTTGCCATCGCCCTGTCCAACTGTGTCCGCTACCAGGAACTTCTGGAGCTGAAGAACATGCTGTCCCTGGATTACCAAGACCTTCAAAACGATTTCATCGAATCCGCAGGGCAAGATATTGTGGGGGCACGATTCGGGTTGAAACCTGTCATGGAACTGGTGCGGCAGGTGGCGCCGCTCTCCAGCCCGGTTCTGCTTCTGGGTGAAACCGGAACGGGGAAAGAGCTGTTTGCCGCTGCAATACATAATCTTTCCCCCAGAAGCAAAGGGCCTTTCATCAAGGTCAATTGCGGCGCCATACCCGAAAGCCTGATCGACTCCGAGTTGTTCGGACATGAGAAGGGGGCATTCACCGGGGCGCTTACCCAAAAACGGGGCCGTTTTGAACGCGCCGACGGCGGTACCATCTTCCTGGATGAAATCGGTGAACTCAGGCCTGAAGTACAGGTGCGTCTGCTTCGGGTACTGCAGGAAAAGGAGATTGAAAGGGTGGGTGGAAAGGAGCCTCTGCCGGTAGATATTCGAATCATTGCCGCCACCCACCGGGATCTCGAAACCATGTTGGAAGCCGACCGCTTTCGCCAGGACCTCTATTTCAGATTAAAGGTGTTTCCCATTCTGATTCCTCCCCTGAGGGAGCGGAGAGGGGATATTCCTTCCCTGGTCGACTATTTCATGGAAAGGAAATATCGGGAATTGGGTCTGGCCGACAAACCGGGATTGGCCCCCGGCGCCATGTCGCGCCTTAAGACATACGACTGGCCCGGCAATGTGCGGGAGCTTGAAAACACGGTGGAGCGGGCCCTGATTCTGAGCCGGGGCCGGAATATTGCCTTCAATGACGCAATAGATTTACCGTCAACCTGCGATACAGCGTCAACACACATATCCAATGCCGATTCAGCTGCTCTGAATGAGCAATCTCATCTACCGCCCCTGGACCAAGTAATTGTCGATCATATTACAAAGGCCTTGAATATGGCAAAGGGCCAGGTTGGCGGAAAGTCAGGTGCTGCGAAGCGCCTCGGCGTCAACCCCTCCACTCTCCGGAAGAAAATGCGTAAACTTGGTATCCCATATGGCAGGGCTGTAAAATCCAAACAAGAGCGAAATAAAGACATTCCATAGCCCCGATTTCAGAGGGCATTTATGACGTACACGACTTAGTTATGTTGAGGCATTTATATCTTGATTTATACCTAAATATTGCAGTCAATCGGCGTGGAAGGTGGGGATGTACATAATACCAACATATCAGTGTATGTCAAATTACAGACAACTTGGCAGCTTGGCTATAAACCATATCCGAGGCAAACCGTTTTGCCTTTTATTCGAAAGCCTGTCTGCTCAAGGACTGATTTCGTCCCTATCTGGCTCACCCTGGCTGACCTGGGAGCAGGACAAGCCGGAAGCCCAGATCGAGGTCGCGGTAGTCCGGCGCGATCCTGTCGCGAAAGGCCGACCGGCAGGACCTGGCGGGGTTGAGCCAGCACCCGCTGCGGATCACCCGGTCCGAGCCTCTATCGTCATCAATCCAAGAACTGCCATCATTCGGCGCCTCACTGTAATTTTCGTGCCAATCGTCCTCGACCCACTCATCTACGTTACCGTGCATGTCATAAAGGCCAAACGCATTGGGCTCCTTCTCTCCAACCGGATGGAGCTTACTTTCAGAATTTCCACGATACCACCCTACCCGTTCCAAATCCTTCTCATCATCTCCGCTATAGAACCTCGTCCGGGTGCCGGCCCGGCAGGCATACTCCCACTGTGATTCGCTGGGAAGCTGCAAACCCGCCCAGCGGGCATATCGCCGGGCATCCTGCCAGCATATGCCCACCACCGGCTGTTTGGGTTGGTTGTAGTATCGATCCGCCCAATACGTCGGCTCGTTCGCATCGGGATTTTCCGCCAAATACTGGTCATACTCTTCGTTGGTCACCATATAGCGCCCCATGTAAAAATCCGGGACTCGCACTGAATGTTGCGGTCCTTCATTCTCACAGCGGCCCTCTTCCGAATCTGGCGAGCCCATGAGAAATTCTCCCCCCGGGATCAACACTAACTCGTAACCGCCACGGGAGGCGTATACAACATCCTGCTTCGCCTAGGCGGTGCGCTGAACGATCCGCTGCCGAATCTTTTCGTACGGGTGTCTGGCCAGCTGCTCGACCAGCCCGTTTAGGGCATCGTTGTCCAGTCGTTCGACCAGCTTGAGGGCGGCCAACTGCAAATCCCAGTGGTCTTTATCCTTACCGGGGTCTTCCTGCAACAGCTCCATAAAACACAGCACCTGCTTTGCGGCAAACATCATTCCGAGAATTCGGATAACATCCATACAAAAAGCCCCCAGCGGCCTTCGCTTTGCAGCTACCAGACGCGAGGGGCATTGATCTGTTTGGCCACTTGCAAGCGGCACGGGCATGACAGGGCTGGACATGCCTTGTGCACGGGCGCGCAATCCGTAAACGACGCGTATCTGGCAATGGACTGTACTCGCGAGGCGGAACCCCACGTTATCGTTGCGGTTGGCTGGGTTGTTCCTGTTCCGGTTCGCGGAGCGAACGTTGGTCGGGTTATTGTTCCAGCTGCCACCGCGGAGAACGCGGTTGACGCCTCTGGCCTGTCAGCCTGGGATCAATGTACTCCTAATCAAGTTCCGGCGCAAGTGCAGTGTATCTGCTTGACATAAGTGGCCGAACAGGGAGGCGACGACGGCAGCCAGTTGATCTGCGTCGATTTTGCCGTTTAAATATTCTTCTTCGGCAGCTTTCATCTTACGCCGGAAACGCCTCAGACTCCGATGGTTCAAACGTACCGTTGAGGGGAAAATGCGAACACCCAGAAAGGGTATACCTTCGGTGACCGGTGCCAGGCAGATGGACTTCTCCTTTACGATCAGGCCCAACTTGTCCCGCGTGAACCGCTTTATCTCCAAGGCTGCCTCGTGAAGGGCAGGCTTGTTTCCGGCAAACAACAGCAAATCATCCATATAGCGGATGTACCCCCTCAGGCGCACCTGCTCTTTGGCGTAGTGGTCGAGTTCTCCCAGATAGAGATTGGCGAAATGTTGGCTGGTGAGGTTGCCAATGGGCAGACCCCGCCCCGGTTCGGTGTAAGGTGGTGAATGGTCGACAATTATGTCCAAAAGCGCCAACAAACGGCAATCCTTGATAAAGCGCCGAAGCAAAGCCTTGAGTTTTTTATGGTCGATGTTCTCGAAATAGCGTCGTATGTCGCATTTGAGATAATAGGAGTGAGATCGGGCAAACTGATGCGCCCTGTCGATGGCGGCATGCACACCTTTACCGGTTCGGCAAGCATAGGTGTCGAAAATCAGCCGTTTCTCAAAAAAATGTTCCAGGATATTGCATATCGCGTGGTGGACAACCCTGTCTCGGAAGGGCGCTGCACAAATCCGGCGCTTTTTGGGATCGCGAATTTCAAAGACGACATAACGGCCGGGCTGGTAGGTGCCGTTTTCCAGATCCTCTTGCAAGCGCAACAGCTCCGGTTCCAAGTTGAATAAAAACCGGGCCACCGCCGGTTTTTGGCGTTTTCCCATAGCGGCCTTGTCGGCAGCACGCACTAAATTGTCAAACCGAAGAATTGGCTCGAATAGTCCGTTTATCCGTTTCATTATCTTGTAGCCTGCTGTTTAATCCACCCGCCCAGCATCCGACCTGTTTCATTGAGCTGACGCATGGCATGCTCATAGCTCTTATGCGGAAGGTAGCGCAGGCGATGGCAAAGCCTGAGCAGCACGCGCAATTTCTCCAGTTTAAAGTTAACGGCCACTAAAACGGATCGTTTTTCCCTCGAGTAGCGTGCCTCTACCAGGTTTTCCACAATGTCCAGAGCAAGATTGTTGATTCGGTCGCCAAAGGAGAAGCGCACCCGTTTAGGAAATTTCTCCACCACCGGCAGAAGCCATTCCAGAAATGCCAGCCATTGGGTGAAAATGGGCAGGTCATCACCCTTTCTCATCGTCTCCCCTTTTTGGCTTACCCCTCATTAAATCCAGTAAATTGCGTCCGTATTTTTCCAGTTTGCGGGAGCCAAAACCATGTATTTTCCCCAGGGACTCCAGGCTTTGCGGACGTTCATGAACAATCTGTGCCAACATCCGGTTGGTGCAGATAATATACGGTGGAAGCCCATCCTGATTGGCACGCTCCCTGCGCCAGTTCCGCAGGCTGTTAAAAAGCGGCCAGTCGGCTTCAGTCAATAGATCGCGCCAGGATTCGTCGCGTGCATGCTTCTTAGGATGTTTAGCGTTGGTCTCTACCGGCTCAGGATGGAAGTGTACAACTAAAATCAGGTAGGGCATCCCATCTTTTACGAAAAAATGATCGGTGACGGACAATATGTCCTTGTCCCGGATAAATGACTGCGGCTCGCTGTCGTCAAAACCATCGAGAACCGGATTGAATTTCAAGGTAAAGACACGAATATGCATCACGATATTTCCCACTTCGGGCACACCAAGTGTAAAAGGGTAAAAAGACCAAGCCTAAGGCG
>JASFKE010000375.1:0-4957 GCA_050118795.1 Desulfobacteraceae bacterium
AATATATTGAAGCAGCGGGAGCAGGTTTTTGGTTTCGATAAAGCCGGGCCAACGCGCGATGTCTTCTCCTTTAGCTGTCAGGAACCTCAGATCCGGAACGCCCTGAATTCCAAACTGTGTTGCCAGGTTGGATTCTTTGCGGGCATTGACCTTTACAGGGGTGTAATTGGAATTGATATATTCGATTATCGATTCGTCCGAAAATGTTTTTTTCTCCAGCATTGAGCAGAAGCCGCATTGGTCCGTATAGAAGTATATGAAATATTTTCGTTTTTCGCTATTCCGATTCTGGGCATTGTCGTAAGAGGCCCAGTTGATTTTATTTGATGCACCCGTGCCGGCCGGAGTTGGATGGGGCATCCAAAGTATGGTCAGGGCAAGGGCGACTATGCAGGTGATTTTTTTCATTCGGAACTCCTTCGTTTTTTCTAATAGACAGCCAGTAATCTCAATTTGTCGGTAACAAGCAATACTCCGGTGGCAATCAATAAAACGCCGGCCACCGGATTGGCATATCGTAACACTTTGCTGGCCTTGCGCGTAAAGGCCAGCAAGAAGTTGATACATAGGGACAGTATGATGAACGGCAGGGCCAGGCCCACCGAGTAGATACACAATAACCGTACACCCTCTGTCACCGTCTCCTTATCCTGGGCCATGATCAAGAGCGATCCGAGAATCGGCCCGATGCAAGGGGTCCAGCCGGCGCCGAACGCCATGCCGATGACAAAGGTCCCCAGCAGATGCAAAGGTTTCTTCTGGATATGCAGTCGTTTATCGTATTGCAAGCCCGGTATACGAAGCAGGCCGGACAGTTGAAGCCCGAACAGGATGATCAGGATGCCGCCGATGACGCGAATGGTCCCTTTGTGTTGGGACATCAGCCCTCCAAGGAAAGAGGCTGAAGCCCCGAGGATGATGAACACCACCGAAAATCCCAAAACAAAGGCGATGGTGGATAATACAATCTTACGGCGTATGGCTGCTTTGGGCGATGATGTCAACTCCTCCAAAGACAACCCAGTGATAAAGCAAAAATAGGACGGAATGAGCGGCAGCACACATGGTGAAAAAAAAGAGAGCAGTCCGTACAGCAGTGCAACTGGATAAGTGACATCTTCAAACATGAATATAGATCCCTGATAATTATATGCAAAGTGAAAGCTTCATATAGCTCAACCACCGACATTCGAAAGTTTTAGATCGGCCCTGGGGTGGAGGACAATCCCGATGGCCATACCCAGCAATAGAGTGTCTCTTAGCATATACAGCCACATGCTGCCAGGTGCATCTTCCGTCAAGGTAAAGCAGCCGCAACTGACGTCGATACCTCTGTAGATGTTGTAACCCAACGCCGTCATGAACACAACCATGAGCCCTGTTACAATTAAGGCGCTGCCGCGGGGCCAGCGGTTGATGATCAGGCAAAGCCCACAGACCAGCTCCAGCCATGGCAGAACCAGGGCCGTAAAGTTGCCGATGCCGGCGGAGACGATTTGATAATTGGTGATGATCCGGGCAAATGCGGCTGGATCGATAATTTTTACCCAACTGGAATATACAAATATGATTCCCAGTATAATACGGCAAATGGTGTAGGTCGAATTCCGAATCTTGGCCCTGCTGATATACCCCATGGACAACCTCTGTAATGAAACATACCGGCAGGCAAAATGGTAAATAACCTGCCGACTTTAAAATTTTTTTCTTATTTCCCGTTGATTTTAGCGACCATGATATCGCCCAGTTCTTTGGACCGCAGGGTGGCAGCTTCCACACCATCGATCAGGGCGGTTCGGATGCCGCCTTTTTCAAGGGTGTGCAATCCTGCGATGGTCGTCCCGCCGGGGGAGGTGACCATGTCTTTAAGTTGGCCGGGGTGGATATTGGTTTCCAGCAACATTTTGGCGGCTCCCAGAACTGTCTGGGAAGATAGTTCCCGTGCATCTTCACGGGATAAACCCATTTTAACGCCGGCATCGGACAGGGCGTCCACAATCATGAATATATAGGCCGGACCACTGCCGCTCAATCCGGTCACCGCATCCAGCAGGTGGTTCTCTTTAAGATAGATACAGCGCCCCACAGAGTTAAAAATGGCCATGGCCACATCAACATCTTCAGTTTTGGCATGCGCTCCAGCGGCGATGGCGGTGGCGCCCTCATTGACGGCCACGCAAACGTTCGGCATGGACCGGATCAGTCGCAGATCTTTATTAAAATAGGACTCGATGGCGGCCATGGGAACGCCTGCGGCGATGGAGATGATCAGTTTTGACATATCCAGGGTTCCGGCCGTCTCTTTGAATACATCGGCTATGATTTGGGGTTTTACGGCATAGATGATGATTTCCGAGGCCTTGACGAGTGCTATATTATCAGTGGTGGTCTGAATACCGTATTGTTTTTCAAGCTCGTCAAGGCGTGATTTTCTCACATCAGAGCAACGTATATTTTCAGCCTTGGATTGTTTCGAATTGATCAGCCCGCCGAGAAGTGTTTCCGCCATGTTGCCTGCGCCGATGAAGCCGATGGTTTTATTGTCGAGCATGTTTTGCGATCTCCGTTTCTATTTTAAGACGCGCCCTAAGTCACACGGGTTATTTTATGGGCTTAGCCTGAATTGTCAAGAGAAGTCAGGCACTATTGAGGCCTTGCCAAATTAATTGTCTCAAACGCCTATCGGTAATGCAAACCCGCTGAAAAGTTTGCCGATAATGGCGCAACCATCGAAAAATCTTGACTTATTCATTCAATTGATCTTATGTTCTCACCTGGAACCTTAACCGTTTTAAGGAATATGAACTGATTATGCCGATTATAGGTTATTTTTTTATCGCAATCTCCAACGTTCTTGTGATCGTTTTGAACCTTTTGATGATTGTGATCATCGCCCGTGCCGTTCTTTCGTGGGTGAGCCCCGATCCTTATAATCCGATCGTTCGTTTCATCAACAATGTCACTGAACCCATATTATATCCAATTCGCCAGAAGATACCCGTAAATTTTGGAGGCATCGATTTTACCCCGATCATCGTTTTGCTCGCAATCATCTTTCTTAAAACTTTTCTTGTGCAAAGCTTTGAGTTTCTTGGCCGCTCACTGATCTAAACATTTCAACTGATCCAAATGTTTCAAAGGAGGTCGTATCGATGAATCTGACACCCCTTGATATACAGCAACAACAATTTCGGGTCCGTTTCAGAGGGTTTGATATCCGTGAAGTGGACCTCTTTCTTGAGCAGGTGGCTGAGGCCTTTAGGGCCTTGGAAAACGAGAGTAAGGAGTGCCGGGAGGAGCTCCGGAGCCTCAAGCTCGAAACCCAAGGGTACAAAGAGCGCGAGGAAACATTTAAGCGGGCGATGCTCAACTCCCAAAAGGTGCTTGAGCAGATGAAGGACAATGCCCGCAAATCTGCCGAGGTGATTGTTGCGGACGCCGAGGTCAAGGCCGAAAAAGTGCTCAATCGTGCCCATAACCGCCTATCCCAATTGCATGAAGATATTGCAGAATTGAAACGGCAACGGATGCAGATCGAGGTCCAGATACAGGCCGTGATCGAATCCCACTCCAAACTGCTCGAAATCGGAAAAGAGAGCATGGAAGCGATGGATGCCACCGACGATAAAGTCGCTTTACTAAGACAGCCGTCCGGCACATTAAGCTAAACTTGATCGGCTGTTCGGCCGATAGTGGAATGTGAGACTGAAAAAGCTGCACTGTGTTCATCTTTTTCCATTGGATTGGTTTTTGCTAAAAAATTTCAGGGAGTGATCAATGGCCAAAATTGACGCATTTTTCAAGCTCATGCACGAGCAAAACGCATCAGACCTTCATTTGTTGTCCGGACAGCCGCCGGCATTGCGAATACACGGGGATATCGAGCGGGTCAAGTACAAGGTGCTTGATAACGATGAACTGCGTGCCATGCTATATGAAATCGCGGCTGAAGATAAAATCAAAACCTTTGAAGAGACCGGCGACGTCGATTTCGGTTATGAAATCCCCGGTCTGGCCCGCTACAGGGCTAATTTTTTTATGCAGAAAAACGGTGTCGGCGCCGTGTTCCGGGAAATTCCCAGTTCCATCATGAGCTGCGACCAATTGGGGCTGCCGCCGGTCATGGCCAAACTGGCCTCTCTGCCCCGCGGCCTGGTCATCGTCACCGGCCCCACCGGCAGTGGTAAATCAACCACCCTGGCGGCCATCATCGATGAGGCCAACCGCACCCGCAGCGATCATATTATAACCATCGAGGACCCAATAGAATTTGTGCACCCGAGCCAGGGCTGTCTGGTCAACCAGCGTGAGGTGGGCCTGCATACCCAATCGTTTGCGTCGGCTTTGCGCGGCGCGTTGCGTGAAGACCCGGACATCATCCTGGTGGGCGAAATGCGTGACCTGGTCACCATGAGTTTGGCCATTGAGGCCGCCTCCACGGGCCATTTGGTTTTTTCAACACTGCATACCACCAGCGCTGCAAAAACGGTCGACCGTATTGTGGAGGTATTCCCCGCCGAGGAGCAAGGTCAAATTCGGTCCACCCTTGCCGATGGTATTCGTGCCATTATCGCTCAAACATTGTTCAAACGTATCGACAGAAAGGGCCGCGTCCCTGCGTTGGAAATCATGATTGCCACGCCCGCAGTGCGTAATCTGATTCGGGAAGCCAAGTCCCATCAAATCCCGTCCATGGTTCAAACCGGGAAAAAATATGGGATGCAGTTGTTGGATGATGCCATCATGGATCTATTCAATAGAGGAAAGATCAGTGCGGACGATGCCTATATGAAGGCCAATGAGAAAGGCCGTTTCCGCCCCTTGCTCAAAGCCCCGCCCACTGATTTCACCGAAGCGTAGATACCCTTTGGGTGGGTTTTTTATAAAATGAGGTGACCGATGCGCAGACAGGAAATCGATCATATTTTAACCCGTATGCTGGACTCCCATAGCTCGG
>JASFKE010000376.1:0-4953 GCA_050118795.1 Desulfobacteraceae bacterium
CCAGATCTGCTTCCAAATCAAAATTCAAATCCAGGATATCTGTTGGATAGCCGGTCTTCTCACTGACCAGTTCCAAAAGCACCGTTGTGATTTCCCGGGAAACATCTGAGACGACGGTCGATTTAACCTTCTGGGCCTGCTCAAACGATTCGGATGCTGTCGTCATCTGCAGATCATTGGCCTCTGCAGCAGGTCCGGGGGGATGTTGATGAGCGCCCTGGATTGCTGATGCGCCGTTGGTATTACCGGTGACGGCAATCCGGGAAGAGGAAAGATATGTCTGCATGACAGATTCCTGCACTACCAGAAAATGCTCCATGGTTTTCAGATAGTCCGTCATTACCTTCTCATTGACATTGGCTGAAGCAAAGGGCGCGACCGCTGACCCTCGGCCCTGATTCTCCTTATGTCTGTTGTGATGGGCGGTGTCTATTGCGTTTGATTGCGTCTGCGGCTTCGAAGGACGAGCGGGTTCTGCTTCGTGGATGTTTGAATCCGAAGGCGTGCGGTATATACTCGATTGCATCAATTTACTTGTCTCTTTGGAAATTTTAATGGCAGGCCAGCCTGTGGCCAATTTTTTTAATGATGTCGTTTTATCTCGATCGGTTGCGCCAATTGCGGATCCATCGAGCGCAATCTGCTTGAGCCCCCTTCGGCTGTAAAGCGGATCAAAATCGATGGGTACACCCTGGGCAGCCAACTCGGCAACCATGTGATTCATCTGAGTAATACCGCAATGACGTTGGATATTGGCCGGGATTGCCGCGTGGTCACGTCCTTTAAGAATGTCGCCGATAAACGTCGTGAGATTGCCTTTGGGGCCCAACTCTAGAAAAATGCGTACGCCGTCCTGATGCATCCTTTCGATGGTCCGGGCAAATTTAACGGGTTGCAGCCAGTGTTCAACGACGAGTGCGCGGATTTCGTCAACCTGGTCGGGAAAAGGCGCTGTAGATGTGCACGAATAAATTGGGATCCGGGGTCTGTCGATATGCCAGCGTGAGAAGAGCTCGCGCAATTTCTCTGCGAACTCCTTGAAAAGTGGGGTGTGATAGGGTCGGTCAAAGGGTAAATTCTGATAGATCAAGCCCAATCCGTCAAAACGTTGCAATACCTTGTCCATTTCAGCACCGAAACCGACAATCACGGTCTGATACCGGCAGTTCTCCATTCCCACAAAGACTTCAGCATCAATTTCTTTTAGAAGTTCTTTGACATACGGTCCATCTTTTGCCACTGCAACCAAGCGTGTGCTGGGGATTTTCCGATCGGCATCCAATTTCCCGTAGCTGATATTCAATTCCCGGGCCGGACTCGGATTGTGATTGTCATCGGCCAGGTTAAATACGCCGGCGGCAGCCATTGCCGAGTATTCTCCGGTGCTGTGTCCCAGCAGACAGTCTGGCTGAATACCGAGTACTCCGGCCAGGTTGAACAAAGCATCGTTTGCGGCCAGTACAGACTCCACTGCACCGTCCATTTTCAATATGCGATCCTCGGCGATCTTTTTTTCATCTGCTGAGAATTGAGGCGCGGGAAAAATATAATCACTGGGCACATATCCCCTTTCATGACCGATTAGAATCTGGTCCATCCGGTCAAAACTCGATCGCACCTCAGGAAATTGAATGCATAAATCCGAGAGCATGTTAACGTATTGTGCGCCCTCGCCGGGGAATAGAAAAGCCAGCTTGCCGAACCGGTATAGCGGTTTTTCAAAAAAGTAGATCCCTTTGCGATTTCGGATCGAACTGCATTTGTCATCCGCCAGCAGGACCATTGCCTTTTCCATCTTTTCTTTTAGATTCTGTCCTGATGAAGCAACAAAGCCAATTTGAACTTGATGATTGCACCGGCCGGAATTGACGCTGCCCGCCAAATCTTTCATCGAAACGGACTCTTTCCAATCCTTGAGCAACGTGCATAGCGATTTAATCCGCCGGATTAAATCGGAACGGGATTTGGCCTCCAGCACGAACACTTCTGTTTCCCAGTGATAGATGTCATTGGTCGCGATGCAATTGCTTTGCCCGGATGTCTCCTCCAAGATCGCGTGCGCGTTGATGCCGCCGAAACCAAAGGCGTTCACCCCTGCCCGCCGGGGATGGTCTGTGTAACCATGGATCCATGGCCGTGTCTCGGAGTTGATGTAAAAGGGGGTTTTTTCAAGCTCCAGATCCTTTTTTGGTCTCTCTACGTTTATGGTCGGCGGCAGAACCTTGTTGTAGATGGCGAGTGCCGTTTTTATCACGCCGGCGATACCTGCAGCCGGCATGCAGTGGCCGATCATCGATTTGACGGAACCGATGGCGCAACGGGGAACCGCTCCTTTGCGGTCTCCGAAGACGGCGCTGAGGCTCTGAATCTCCGTCGAGTCTCCAACAGGTGTCCCCGTGCCATGCGCTTCGATAAGGCGAACGCTGTCAGGGGAGATGCCGGTCGCATCATAGGCGCTCTGAATAGCCATTGCCTGCCCTTCCGGGCGCGGTGCCAAAACACCGAGCGAACGGCCGTCGCTGGATGTGCCGACACCTTTTACGACAGCATAGATGCGATCACCATCTCGCTCGGCGTCGGCCCGTCTTTTTAATACGATCATGCCGATTCCCTCGGCCAGCAGGGTACCGTCATGGTTTTGGTCGAAAGGACGAATCTCCTGCCGGCGGGATAGCGCTCCGAGCTGGCAAAATATGCTCAGGATAGGAACAGGTGTGGTGACCTGGGCGCCGCCCACCAGTGCAAGATCTATTTTATTGGCATTCAGATCGGCCGCAGCAATATCAATGGCCAGCAAAGATGACGCGCAGGCGCCATCGACGGTATAAGCAGGCCCTTTCAGGTCGAGGCGATTAGCAATGCGGCTGGCCGTAATATTGGGTACCAGACCATTGACGGTATCTCCATTTAGTGGCGGCAGGCATCGCTTCATCTCGTGCCGGAGCAGATCCATATCCGCTTGAGACCTTTCAGGGTAGATCGATTTTATGAGTTCAAGCGTTTGGTCAACGACGAGGGTGGTCTGAATCAAGCTCAGGCTACCGTGGTTGATATAGTTCCCTTTGCCTATGATGACGGCCGTTCGATCCGCCTCGGGCACTAAATCGGGATAACCCGCATCTGTGAGGGCATCGCGACCGACTTGAAGGGCCAACCATTGATCCGGTTCGCCACCTTCCACAGAATGGGGCATTATGCCGTGTTTGATCGGGTCGAAAAAAACCAGGTCTGCGATGTAACCACCGCGCTTACAATATAGGCGATCGTTTTCTGTGGAACTCGGATCATAGTAAATATCGGCATCCCAGGCACTTTTGGGAGGATCGCCGATGGCGTCGACTTTGGCCAGAATATTTTGCCAGTAAATCTCTATATCGGGTGCACCCGGATATATACATGCCATCCCCGTAATGGCGATATCGCCATCCAGTTCCGCTTCTTGCGGTGAGTTCTCCATCATTTTTTTATTTGCAGACATTTAGCATTCCTTGAAACTTTTTACATTTGTTCTCTGACAACCGATTGAGAGATTTACTGCAGGTTGACTCACAACCTTTGATGATGCCCAACAAATCGCCGCCTTTATCGAACAGCCCTATTTCCGACTGAATAATACTGCCGCCGGTCGAACCATTGGTAATCTTAATTAGGCACTCTATTTTCTCACCCGATAGTGGATGCAGCTGTTGGTAGGATTTGATATAGGCCGGCAAAGAGGTCATACCCCTGTACTGCCGGGCCCAGATAATATGCAGTTGGAATATACAATCGATGACCACCGGGTCGACCAGCCAAGCCCCCTCCTTGACATCTGACAGGCAGCTATAGGGTGATGAAGGTATCACCCATGCCCTTATCCCCTCATCATTTGATCCCTGGATTTCACTAATTGCTTTGAAGGTCGGTCCATGAAACAACCACTTTTTGTAAGTCTCCTGTATCGTGAAAGGAAAAGGCTGCATGGGAGTTGAGTTATGAAAAGGCCAGGGCCCGATTTTTTCTGTATTGCGGCCGAACTTCACTTCCGCTGAATAAAATACCTGCTGAGCGTTGCAGGTATTCATTATCCTTACGGCGAAATGCTTTAAGTCGGGTGTATCTACGATTACATCGGCTTTTAGCCGGATGTCCCGACGGGAATTCTCAATAACAATCCCTTTCAGCACTCGAAAATCCGCAATCTCGATCAGGCTCAGATTCGGAACCTGGAGCTTTGCGAATTCGGTCACCAGCTCCATCGCCATGGCCGCCGGCAACACAGGCTTGCCGTCCAGCACATGATCGAAAAGATATGTATCGTGGTGGAGGTCAAATTGTTTGGTGGTTTCGTCTGTGGCGGTCAATGGGTATCTATCGCCCAAACCGCTCTTTAAAAGAGGAAAAAACTGAAAAGGCTGTTCCGTTTCGTTGGCGAACCCGAGAGAGCCATTTATACCGCCAATGATGAGCTCGGTGTCGCCTTTACGGCCAAAACAAAGCTCTTCTATCATTTTGCGAACGCCAACAATAGGTGGCACCATTGTGATACCTCTTTGGGCAAACTGTTTTTCAAGAGCATCACCCACCATTCCTTTTTTGGCCCATGGCCCCCAGTTAATCGCAACCACTCTCGCCGGCCAGCGTGCATCCAAGTATAGTGCAAGCTTGTTAAGGACTTCATTGGCGGCGGCATAATCGGACTGTCCCCGGTTGCCGAATATCCCCGCCACCGAGGTGAAAAAAACGAGGAATTTTAAGGATACAAAATCCAGTTTCCGGCTAAGCGCGAATCCGCCGGCAACCTTGGTGCCGAAGACCCGCTCAAATGATTGGGGTGTTTTGTCGCGGATAAGCTTGTCTTCGATGATTCCGGCGCCGTGAATAACGCCATCCAGGCGGTTGTAGGTCTGATATATTTGGTCTATCAATTCACCGAAGGCACGCGGATCTGCAGTATCAACATCGAAATATTCA
>JASFKE010000377.1:0-4950 GCA_050118795.1 Desulfobacteraceae bacterium
CCACAACACCATTCTCGACACCGTGGCCCAGGCTGCCGGGGTCGATGTCAGCAGCGCGGACTACGAACAGTACGGCGACGGACCGATCAGCGGCATCTTTAGCTGATCCTTTAAAAATAGAACAGGAGATCCAACCAATGAAGACCAAATCGACTTTATCTAGATTAATTGTTTTTATAGTCCGATCACGGTAAAACATGCCTGCTTGGACATAGCAACGATAACGAGTCACAGGATGCCGGCCATTTAAGGGTTACTTATCACCACAACTATTTTGACGGAACCGGTTCCCGCCATCCGAGAGTTCGTTTCTCAGCTTTGACCCATGTCTACAACAACTATTACAGGAATAATAATTATGGCGTTGCTTCGACATGTGATGCACAGGTGCTGGTTGAAGGCAACTATTTTGAAAATGTGGATGATCCCACACTGGTTGGCTATGCCAGCTCGTGGGATGGTTATCTGGAGCAAAGAGATAATCTCTTCTCAGATTCAGGTGATCCGGAAACCAACGGTACCGTATCAAGCCCGTCATACAGCTACAGCTTAGACAGTGCAAGCATCATCCCCGATATTGTCCCAAGCGGCGCCGGAGCAAACGGAACCACAGGAGACCAAGACTCCGGTAATGATGAAGACCAGGACTCTGGTGATGACGCAGACCAAGACTCCGGCGATGATGAAGATCCAGACGCTGCTACAGCCACAGAGCCAACGTCCGACACTACAAAGAGCGTCGATCTGCAAGCTGTGGTAGAAAGCGGTGCGGTACACCTGACCTGGACCCTGAACAACATTACCCCCATGGGGGTGGAGGTTTACCGGGACACCGACTCTGATGCCAGAGGGCGGGGTAGAATCGCCTGGATGAGAGACGGCAACGCGCTTATCGATGAAGACGCGACCCCGGGCACGACCTACGACTATTGGATCAAGGCCACCGAGGCCGACTGGACCGTCACCAACTCCATGGCTGTACCCGCTGCTGTTGGGAGTTATAGCGATTAACATCATCTTTGAACATTTTCTCCCCCTCCATCTTACAGTATGAGGGGGGGACGTCTTTAGGGCTCCAAATCCTCAGTTGGCAATGGTTTGCAGCAAAGTGCCAAGCAGGCGTACCTTTGCCGCCGTAGCTTGGGCGGAGCCCTAAAGGCTTTTTCGCTAACGACAAAGATCCTCACGATCACCACTGGTTTATCCCTCGAACGTATATCTGGCATAACGTCAATTCTATGCTGACAAGTGTTTTTTACCCTTTTTGCCATCTTTTTTATGGAACTATGGGGTAAATTTATTTTTGCGACAACCCTAAAGACTTTTGTAACTTTGGGGTAGAGATGTTCAATGCAAATTACGATTGTACTGTTGAGTGCAAAAAATGGAGTGCCGTGAGAAAAATTTGTATCCAAATGTTTTATGCTCTATCAAGATGACCTCTTAAGTATGCGATTTTTCGAGTATGGGTCTGTTGGCAGGTTTTTTGCTTGTTTTGATTGCAATGGCAGTCATTGCCTGCTTCGTTCATAGCATGGAAAAGGGCAATTGAAAGTATTTGAAAGTAGTTTTTACGATTAGGACAAAACGGACGGCTGCCATGTTTGAGTTAAAGTGAATCCGGCTTGGTCTTCTTTTCTACTCTATATATGAACCACGCTGATTGGATGTCGCGTCAAAAGTAAAGCACAAAGTTCGATAAAATAGGTTAAACGTCCCCAACAACAACCAGCTAAGCAACTGAGAAAAAGGCAGGGGATACATCCTGAACCGGTACGTGACGATTGAATATTTTAAAATGAAACTCCCATTTATGTATATAAGCAAAAAAAGAGGCTGTCACTGGACAATACTTCTCGTGTTAGGAGTTGCGGTCATAGGATGGGTGATTACAGCCTTCGCCAACCTGGCCGAAACCAATACTCTCAGGGTATTTTGGAGCCACAAATCCCCGAGTTGTCCTGGAAGCGAGGAGAATCATTTCGACTACAGTGTCTTGTTGAACGACTCGCTTAGCGGCGGCGCGACTGCTGCCGGATGGGACGGGGCAGTGCGCATGCCTGTGGCCGATTTGATCAACAGTCTCGACCAGCCATCCAATTCAGTGATTGAGCACCAGATGGGCCATGGCTTCGGCATCCATGGCTACTTCGACTGGGCAGGCTCCACACCTGAGGGTGCTTCAGTGATGATGGTTGGTTCGACCTCTGTAGAGTCTACGATAGCCGATGGCGACACATGGCTTATTCGGCGCATCTGGAAGAAGCGGAAGTCTCTGGGAGGCTGGTAGCGCCTTCGGCAAGAAGGTTATCGGATGGGGTAAATCCCACCAGAAAATCCTGTTCGATGTGAATGATGACTTAAAAAAGATGACACGGTAACAACTGAAAATAATGCCCGGAATCTAAGGCCGTCTAAACCTTGGATGCTGTACGAGGAAAGTCTTGAAGCTGAATTTTTTAATGAAGAGAAGAGAGTCTTTTTCAGATGAATCAGGCTGGAGAACCTTGAGCGACATCGACACCGATAAAATCGAATTGTCGAAGCGTTTGTGGGTCTCAACTACCGAGCCGACATCTGAGCCGACGCCGGAGCCGACGCCGGATCCTGAACCTACCCCTGACCCCGAACCTGCCCCTGACCCTGACCCTGAACCTGCCCCTGGCAATGAACCTACCCTTTATACCGAACCTACCTCGGATCCCGGCCCGGCTCCGGATTCAGGCTCGACTCCGGAGCCCGGCCCGACTCTCATAGCTCATGTGAACAACCCCTTCACAGATGCTGGCGGCTATATCAATCGATTTTTACCCCATAGTTGCATAAAAAATTTGGCAAAATAGTGAAAAGAGCTGTGAGTATCAGTAGAGTAGCTTGCTCCGGATGCACCCTGCCTTAACTCTGATGCCCTAAATATTTTTCAACGATGGAGTTCACAAATTGGACCACATTAACTTAGAACCTTCGCAACTGTAAGAACCACACGAAAGGATATCATTATGAAGCGAAACTGTACCTTTTCTTCGCTGATCAGGAGCTGCTTGATACTATTTGTTATCGGGCTGTGCGTCCCCTTGTCGGCAAATGCGGAACTGCCAACAGCAACACAAATTGCTGATGAAATGACCATTGGCTGGAACATTGGAAACTCACTTGAAGTGCCCGATGGGGAGACAGCCTGGGGCAACCCTTTGGTCACCCAGCAGCTGATCGATGCCGTACGCGATGCTGGATTCAATACCATCCGCATACCATGTGCGTGGAACAGTTACGCCGATCAGGATACTTTGGAAATAGATGCTTCATGGCTGGCCCGTGTAAAAGAAGTTGTCGATTACGGATACGCCAATGGGATGTACGTTATCCTTAACAGCCACTGGGATAATGGATGGCTCGAAGAGAATCCGTTTTATTCAGCCCAGGATGAGGTCAATGAAAAGCAAGCCGCCTACTGGACGCAAATTGCCAACTATTTTAAAGATTATGATGAGCATTTGCTATTTGCGGGCACCAATGAGGTACGTGCCGATTATAATGATCCGACAGATGAGTATATTGAAGTTCAGCAATCCTACCTCCAAACATTTGTTGACGCAGTTCGCGCCACCGGAGGAAACAGTGCTTCCAGAACTTTGATTGTACAGACATACAATACCAATATCTGGTATGGACTTGAGCACTTTACCCTGCCTGAAGATACCATTGACGAGCGCTTGATGGTGGAAGTGCATCACTATGACCCCTATGATTTTACACTAAATACGAATAACACCTGCATCTATTGGGGTTCGCCTTTCCCAAGCCAGTCTGCCTGCAGCTGGGCCCAGGAGAGCTATGTTGATGATCTCTTTTCCCGGGTGAGTGAGAAATGGACCTCCAACGGCATTCCTGTGGTTATGGGTGAATATGGCGCCATTAAACGCACATCGTTAAACGATGCCGATGCCATCGCCTCGAGAAACTACTGGCTCGCATACAATACGGCCGCCGCTAAAGATAACGGGGTAATTCCTGTCTATTGGGATAATGGCTATAACGGAGATAATGGGTTCGCGTTATTTGACCGGAGTACCGGCGACATTGTCGATCAAGAAGGCTTGAATGCCTTGATGGATGGAGCCTCGGACGTCGAACCGACAACGGAACCGACAACCGAGCCGACAGTTGAGCCGACAGTTGAACCGACAGTTGAACCGACAGTTGAGCCGACAGTTGAGCCGACAGTTGAACCGACAGTTGAGCCGACAGTTGAGCCGACAGTTGAGCCGACAGTTGAACCGACAACCGAACCGACAGTTGAACCGACAGTTGAGCCAACGGTTGAGCCGACAACCGAACCGACAGCTGAGCCGACAGCTGAGCCGACAACAGGGCCGTCAACTGAGCAGACAACCGACACAACAAAGAGTGTCGACCTGAAAGCTGTCGTAGAAAACAGTGCGGTATATCTGACCTGGACCCTGAACAACATTACCCCCAGGGGGGTGGAGGTTTATCGGGACACCGACTCGAATCCCTTCGGCCGGAGTAGAATCGCCTGGATGAGAAACGGCAACGCGTTTGTCGATGAAGAGGCGACTCCGGGCACGACCTACTACTATTGGATCAAGGCCACCGAATCGGACTGGACCGTCACCAACTCCGCGGGCGTTCCCGCTACTGTTTCGAGTGATACGTCGGAGCCCACCACCGAGCCCACCGTTGAGCCCACCGCTGAGCCAACTGCTGAGCCAACGGCTGAGCCCACCGCTGAGCCAACGGCTGAGCCCACCACTGAGCCAACGGCTGAGCCTACCGCTGAGCCAACCACTGAACCCACCGTTGAGCCCACGTCGGAGCCCGGTTCGACCTCAGAAGCCCATGTGGACAATCCCTATACAGGCGCTGACGGCTATATCAATCCCGATTACACCGCCAAAGTACTCGCCGAAGCGCAAAGCCAGGGCGGTA
>JASFKE010000378.1:0-4943 GCA_050118795.1 Desulfobacteraceae bacterium
TGAACAACATCGAGCGCCGCATTGATATGCTTGAGACCCAGCTGCGGGCCACCAAAGAGCGCGAAGGCTATCTTCAGACCCAGTTGGTCAACGTGTCGCCCAAGCTGGAAGCCCGACAGCAAAACAGCCTGCGACTCGAGCAGCTGCGGGTGCAACAGGTTGAGTTAAAAAGCCGCTTTACCAATGCCTATCCGGATGTGATCAAGGTTACGGCCGAGATCGCCAACCTCGAGCGCAAAATGGCCAGCGACAAGGATGGTGCGGACACAGATAAAGAGTTGCCCGACAACCCGGCGTACATTACCCTGGCTTCCCAGCTCTCCAGCACCCGGGCCGAGATCCAGTCGCTGGAGGAGCAGATCGAGAGCTTGAAAGCCAAAGCAGACCAGTACCAGCGCCAGATCGAAACCACCCCCAAGGTGGAAGAGACCTACCGGGCCATGCTGTCCGAACGCAACAACACCCAGGCCAAATACGAAGATTTGATGCGCAAGGTGATGGAGGCACGGGTCTCCCAGGGGCTTGAAAAAGAGCAAAAGGGCGAGCGCTTTACCCTGCTCGATCCGCCCAGGCTGCCGGAAAAACCATTTAAACCGAATCGGTTGGCGATTATGCTGATCGGATTTTTGTTGGGGATCGGTGCCGGGGTGGGAACAGCTTTATTGAGGGAATTTGTAGACGATACGGCTCGCAGTGCGGATGATTTATTTAAGGCCGGTTTGGGCCCGGTGCTGGGCGGGGTTCCCGTGCTGGTCACCGTAAAAGAGATGGAGCACAGCAAAAAAATGAAGCTGGCGGCAGCGGCGGGTACCTTTGCGCTATGTGTCTTAGGGATGCTGGCCTTTCATGGGTTTGTGATGGATTTGGATCTGTTTTGGGTGAAGTTGATGCGCAAGTTTGCTGTTTTGTTTGGGTAGGGAGCCTTCGGCTCCGGTTTGTGGTTTATGGACCCTTTAAAATTCTAAAGCTGCATCCAAGTGTTTGCTGGCTGCTGCTTGCTTTTGGCATGGCGGGTGTTTTTTTTGATTACCGGATGCAGATGCTTAAGGAGGAAGTGCAATGGCAGGTAGTTTGCGAAGGGGCATTGAGAAAGCAAAAAAAGAGCGGGCTATGGCCGCTGCAGCGCAGGGGGCAGCTAAGATTAAAGCGCCGGCTGAAATAAGAACGCCTGTTGGCCCGGCTTATAGAGATGTGCAACGGGTGACATTGGATACGGATACCATTTTGGCAAATCGGTGTGTGTGTGCCAATTCGGATGTGCTGGAAAGCGATTATTACAAAGTGCTTCGAACTCAAATTCAACATGTGGTGGCCGAAAAGAGATGGCGGGCCATTATGGTGACGAGCACACTGCCTGATGAAGGCAAGACGTTGACGTCCATCAATTTGGCCTTTTCATTTGCCAAGGCTTACGATCAAACTGTCATGCTCATTGACGCCGATCTGAAAAACCAACAGGTGCACAAGACCTTAGGTATTCACAGCCAATATGGGCTCGTCGATTATTTGATCAATGACCAGCCGATCAGCGATTGCCTGATCCGGCCCGAAGGGGAGAAACTTGTGCTGATTTCAGGTGGCCGTTCAATGGACGGCAGCTCCGAATTGCTGGGGTCACAGGTGATGAGAACGTTCGTCCGGGAAACACGAGACCGCTATGAAGATCGTTTGGTGTTTTTCGATGTACCTCCCATTATGATCGGTGCCGATGCCATGGCATTTGCACCGCTGGTTGACGGTATTGTGTTTGTGGTCAGAGCCGGTCAGACCTCCACCAAGCAGGCGAGAAAAGCCATTGAGTTGCTGCCCCAGGATAAATTGATCGGGGTGGTGTTGAACGGGCAAAAAATGAATGCTGATCCGTATAAGAAGTACTACAAAAAAATAAGCGCTGATGTTGGAAGGGCATGAGGATTCTATACCCCAGTATTGGAAGCCGGAAGGTTTCTGACAAAATGACGCGAATATTGCAGGCCGTGTGTTTTGCAGTTTTCTTGCCTTGGTCCTTCGAAAAGAACTCGATCAGCGCCTGGCCGATAATGAGCACAGATTGGCTTTCTCCGCTTTGGTGGACGCAGTGCTTGTTTTCGTGGCCCAAGGCAGGACCCCCCAGCCGGATATTCAAAGGGCACTGGCCCTGTTGCCTAAGGAGAAAATTTCCGGTTTCGTCATGAATCGAAAAGATTAAGCAAAACGATCCGAGCTGAAAGACGTTCCGGCTGTTGTCTTGGAACGAAAAGGGCCGCACATGTTTGCATGTGCGGCCCTTTTTATGCTTTAGCACAAGGGCGTGGCCTTTAACCCCACAGTTGCCTAAAAAAGATGGCAAAAAGGCTAAAAACACTTGTTAGCATTGAATTAACGGTACCTCAGAGATGCATTCGAGGAATAAACCAATGGTGAACTTGAGGATCGGGTCTATTGCATGCCATCTTTTTTCCCCTTCGGGAAAGCCTTTAGGGCCCCAAATCCTTCGTTGGCAAGGGTTTGCAGTAAAGTGCTACAGCTTTACCCTTGCCGCCTTGACTTTGGAGCCCTAAAGACTTTTGCAACAATGGGGTGAATTGCCGGCTAACCGAACCGCCCGCTGATGTAATCTTCAGTTTCCTTTAGCTGCGGCCGTGTGAAGATCATATCGGTATCATTGGCCTCGATCAATTTCCCGAGGTAGAAAAAGGCGGTCACATCCGATACCCGGGAGGCTTGTTGCATGTTGTGGGTTACAATGATGATCGTGTAATCCTTTTTGAGCACATCGATGAGTTCTTCTATTTTTTGGGTTGCAATAGGATCCAGGGCGGAGCAGGGTTCGTCCATCAAAATGACTTCGGGCTGGACCGCCAGAGCGCGGGCAATGCACAAACGCTGCTGCTGGCCGCCGGAGAGCCCCAGCGCTGAATCACCCAGACGGTCTTCAACCTCGTCCCACAACGCGGCCTGCCTGAGACACTGCTCGACGCGTTGGGTGATCAGCGAGCGGTCCTTGACACCGTTGACCCGCATGCCGTAAGCGACGTTATCGAAAATGCTCTTGGGAAAGGGATTGGGCTTTTGGAAGACCATGCCGATGTTGCTGCGCAGGTTGACCACGTCGATCCCGGGATCGTAAATATTCTGTCCGTCCAGGAGAATTTTGCCCTTCAGTCGGATACGCGGAATCAAATCATTCATCCGGTTCAGACAGCGTAGAAATGTACTTTTACCGCATCCGGAAGGACCGATCAAGGCGGTTACTTCATTGGGGGCGAAATTCAGGGAAACGTCCTGCAGCGCTCGAAAATTACCATAGTAGAAATCGACATTGAGGGCAGCAACTTTAGGTGTGGCGGTCATCTGGCTTCCTTATTTATGCTTTTGTCTTAAGTGGGAGCGATAAACAATGGCTATCACGTTCATCCCCAGAACGAGGCAAATGAGGACTAACGCGGTACCGTATTGCAGCGGGCGGGTGGCCTCGATCTCCGTGCCGGCGGTAGCCAGTACGTAGATGTGGTAGGGCAGCGCCATCAGTTCGTCGAACACGGACTTTGGCAAGCAGGGGGTGAAGAATACGGCAGCGGTAAACATAATGGGGGCGGTTTCACCGGCTGCACGGCTCAAGCCGAGGATGCCGCCGGTGAGGATGCCGGGCATGGCGGTAGGCAGCACTACACGGAAGATGGTCTGCATCTTGGTTGCCCCGAGTCCCAGGCTGGCTTCGCGGTAAGTATCTGGCACGGCGCGCAGCGCCTCTTCCGTAGCGCCGATGATCACCGGGAGGCTCATGGCCCCCAGGGTGAGTGCGCCCGAGACCAGGCTGACTTTTAGGTCGAGGTAGATGACGAAGAAGGCCTGGCCGAACAGGCCGAAAACGACTGAGGGCACACCGGCCAGATTGTTAATGCCCAGACGGATTAGTCGCAGCATGGGACCGGGCCGGGCGTACTCATTGAGATAGATGGCCGATGCCACCCCGATGGGAAAGGCCACGATCAAGGCGCCGCCGCTAAGGCAGAAGGTACCGAAAATGCACGGTAGGATACCACCTTCGGTCATGGCATTGCGGGGAAACTGGCTTAAGAATTCCCAACTGATGGCCTCCCAGCCGTTGAGGAATATAAAGACAATCACCAGGGTCAGCGCCATGCCGTTGATAAAGGCTGCGGTTCGGAAAAAGGTGAACAGGGTCTGCTGCATCAATCGGCGGCGTGACCGGGAATTGGCGGGGATGGTTTGCCAGAGGGCATCTTTTTCATTGCGACTGATTTCCCCATCCTTGATTTTAATGGCACCGGCAGACGTCGAAGTATCAAAAGCCGTGGATTCCATCATATCCCCTTGTCCCACGTTAGAGGGTTGCATCCCCCACCTGTCGGTATTTATGGGCAATGAAGTCTGCCAAAATGTTGAAGCAGAGGGTGAATAGAAACAGTACGATACCGGTGGCAAACAATGCATGATAGTGGTCGCCGCGGAAGGGCGCCTCGGCCATTTCAGCGGCAATGGATGCCGGCAGCGGACGCACTGGATCAAAAATTGATCCCGGTACCATGGCGGCCCCGCCGGCCACCATGAGAACAACCATGGTCTCTCCGATGGCCCGGGACATGCCCAATATGATCGCCGTACAGATGCCGGAGATGGATGCTGGCAGGATGACCCGCACGAGGGTCTGCAGGTGGTCGGCGCTCAATGCCAGTGAGGCTTCGCGCAAATTGTTGGGTACACTGTAAATGGCGTCTTCCGACAGGCTGCAGATTGTGGGGGTGGACATAAAGGCCAGCATCAAGGCGGCGTTAAACAGGTTCAGCCCGGTGGGGATATCGAGAACCTGTTGCAGAAAAGGGGCCACCACTACCATGCCGAAGAAGCCGATAACCACAGACGGCAGGGCGGCTAGCAGCTCCACCATTGGTTTGACGATTTCGCGCAACCGGAAGTGGGCGATCTCCGCCAGGTAGATG
>JASFKE010000379.1:0-4941 GCA_050118795.1 Desulfobacteraceae bacterium
TGTTTCGTGCTGTTCATCAGCGGCAGCGGTGACATCCTCACCGGGCAACAGCACGAAACACCTCACAGCGCAATTGATGAACTGCTGGCCAGATACAAACTCCATATGTCGCCCACCACACTGGTCCACGGCCTTCACACCGCAATTGATAAGGAGCATCAAAAAGCCTTAGCAATGGGAGTAGACTATCCTGAAATCCAAATCGAAAAGCTCTGGTCACTGATCCTCCCTTTTAAAAATACCGAAAGAATACGTGCTTTTGCAGTTGAATATGAGATGATCATGAACCCGGTCTGGCCCATGCCCGGGGTAGATGAGTTGATCACTACCTGTCAAAAAAACGGCCTTGGTTTGGGAATCATTTCAAACGCCCAATTTTTTACCCCCTATCTATTTGAATGGTTTTTGGGAAAAGATCCGCAAGCCCTCGGATTCGATCCCCGTTTGACCTTCTATTCCTATCAATATGCAAGGGCCAAACCATCTGCTTTCTTATACCAATTGGCGGTCAAAAAGTTACATCAGATCGGCATCTCAACAGATCGTGTGGCTTTTATCGGAAATGACATGCGCAATGATATTGTTCCGGCCCGGCAAGCGGGTTTCCAGACCATCCTGTTTGCCGGAGATGCCAGATCTTTGAGGATGCGCAAAGATGATCCCACCTGTCAAAACGTTGATCCCGATCTGCGGATCACCCATTTAAATCAACTGACACCCTATCTGACCAAAGGTTAATCATTGAGGAGCTCCCAAATGCCGTCAATGCATAATTCCAACTCAAAACTTGACAAGGCAGGGCCGGTAAAGACGGCTCAGAGGTATGAATTAGGCCAAAGCCCCGAGATGGATGCCTGGCTCACCTCATTCTATATTGAAAACCATCTCGACTACTACACCTATCCGGATCATGCCGCCACGGATGAACAGGTGCGCTTTATGGTCTATACGGACGATGACGAACGCTACTACCCGTGCTCTGATGAGATGTATGAAGCCATCATCTCACGAAAAAAGTCGGCCTATCTGCAGCTGCATTATCACCGGGCGCTGAAGAACATCCTCGATCTCATCGAACGACAGATAGAAGACCCCTATGAAAAATCCTATTTGATATCCTTGATGGCTAATAAGCACAAACATGAAACCCGGGATGAAATCATGATCCCATCCCGTGTTGAAAAGCGTTTGATGAGTATCTATCTGAAACGCACCCAAATTGAAGATCCGTTTCTCGCCGAAAAGACCCAACGCAATGAAAAGGCTTCGGAGATATTGAAATCCCAAGCGTTTATCGACGCCCTCAATCATGTTGACAAGCGTCAGCTCGTCGATCCGCCGGAATCTTTAATGGAGATAAAATCGCTGATTGCCCGTGCCGAATTCGAACGCCGGTTGTGTTTGGCCAACACACCCGAATTGTGGCGCCAGGACAATGGTGGCAGCTATTCGAAAAAAGATTTCCTGCAGTTTTTCAAGCAGCCGTTTCAGGGGAACGGGTTCACCCCCCTGTTGGATTTTATCGGATTCGGCAAGCTGCCCTTTAACAAACGCAGGGTGCTGTGGCTGGCCGACGAAGCCGGCGAAGTGGTCTTTGATCTTGACGTGATCCGCTTTTTGGTATCCCACGGACACAAAGTGATCCTGGCATTTAAACAGGGCCCCCTATACACTAAAACCACCATGGCTGACATCCTCAACGATCCCGTACTTCAGGAGGCCATGTCAACCGCCGCCATCATCGATCAAGCCGATATGAGCAAAAACGAATTGGTTCGGACCCTTCGCGGGGATGTCTCCATGTTGGCCCTATCCGACGGCAGCAGTGAGAATCTGAACTTGCTCCTGTCGTCAACAACGTTTGCACGTGTATTTAAAGAGGTGGACGTCGTCATCTCCCGGGGCCTTGACCAGAGGCGACGACTGTTCGATACCCATTTTCAGTTCACCCAGGATATCTATAATATATCCAGGGAAAACGACGGCGCCATAGTGATTCGATTCAAACCGCGCCATAACGATGTTATAAAATTCTCTCACCATGATCTGGAGGCCAAAGCGCAAACCATTATTGACCAAATGAAGGCGGCCAAAGCCAAAGGCATGACGGTGATTTTTTATAGCGGTATCATCGGGTCCATACCTGGAAAAATAAAAATGGCCAAACAGATCATGTCCACCTTTGTCCGTCACTTGACCGAGCAATCCGCCCTCACCTTTATTATCAATCCGTCGGACTATTATGAACCCGGAATGGATGCCGATGATCTGATGTACATGTGGGAGATCGTTCAGCGCTCCGGGAAAATCGATATTTGGCGATTTCAGAGCTATGATGATATTGTTCACGCTTTTAAAATCATGGACAGAAAGATACCGCCGGAGTGGGTGGGCAAAGATGCCACCTACTCCACAGGCTGCACCAAGGAGATGGAGATCGCCATCAACGTACAGAAACAGCATCCGGAGATGCAGCTTATCGGGCCTGCCAAAGAACATTTTATGCGCCGCAAAGAGTATGGCGTCGGCAAAATGTATGACAGACGTTTGTCGGATCGAAGATGAATCCGTCTTAATTTATTGATGTGATGCCATATATTCAGTAACAGCCTGAGACAGAAGGCCGGATCTACTGGAACCATACTTTTTTGCGTACTGATCTACGGTCCTTATCAATCTTTCAGGCATGGTGATGTTGATGCGCTTTGATTTTAATGAAAGTTTACTGATATCTACATCAACCAAGGCCCAGATACCATCCTTAAAGTCAGTTTTATTCCTATGCACTTCAATGTCAGATGGTGTGGGAATAGGTTCAGAATCAATTAACATGCCTTCAATATGACACTCGGCCGCTTCTTGGGCCATATTGATGGCCTCCTCTATGGTTGATCCAGCGGAAAAGCAACCTGGCAAATCAGGTATGGTAACACCATAATCAGAATTTGGATCTTTATGGATTACAATAGGATATTTCATATTTTTACCTCCAATCCCATCCGGCTTGTCGAAAAATACTGCGTAGCGTTCCAATAGCAATATCCTTCTTCTGAATGCGCCACGTAAAAGCTTTGGTGATCAGCTTACATCTATCTATGATGAAATGGGTGAATCCATATCTTCCCGTTAATGAAATTTTCATGGTGGCCGATGATAACCATAGGCCTTAAGATAATTAATTCAGCAAGGATAGAGGGAGCGGGCCGTTGTGTAACTCCGACACCACGGATAAAACGCACTCGAAAATTAATTATCTTGAAGCCTATACGACATTGGACAATCCCATGTATGGATAAACAGCGGACCTGAATAGAGGTTGGACACACATTTCACGCTCATAGATCAATATGCCCAATATTAAAAAAATACTACAAAAAGTCAATTCTCTGCAGCCTGTCCCGGCAATCGTCCACAAAGTGTTGATGATAAGCGACGACCCGGACAGCCAATTGAGCGACCTTATCGATATTGTGGAGGCCGACCCGGCCATCACCGCCAATTTATTAAAAATGTGCAACTCGCCACAGATGGGGCTGCGTCAAAAAGTGGACTCCGTAAATCGGGCGTTGACGCTGATCGGCATGCAGGGGGTGGTGGAGCTGGTATTGGCCCAGAATCTCGGTGCGAATCTACACAAAGCGCAAAAGGGGTATCTGCTGGAAAAAGGTGCGCTATGGAAGCAGAGCCTGGCTTCGGCTATGGTTGCCAAAGGACTTGCCGAGCGGCAACAGCTGATCAATCTGCCGGCCATCTATACGGCTGCGCTTATCAAAGACATCGGAAAAGTGGTGCTCAATGACTTTGTCGCCGGTCAAGCCGATAAAATTCAGCGTTTGGTCAAAAAGAGAGGCTTTAGCTTTATCGACGCAGAAAAAAAGTGTATCGGCATGGACCATGCCCAATTGGGCGGCATCATCGCAAAAGAGTGGAATTTTAATTCCCACCTGATTTTCATGATCGAGAATCATCATCTCAACGACCCGAATGCCCGTCGGGATCCGGCCACGGTATCTATTTACCTGGCAGATATGGTGGCCATGATGGCAGGTACCTGCATCGGTGTGGACCGATTGGCCTACCCGGTCTATGAAGAGACCTTTAAGGATTATTTTTTAACCAAAGATGAGCTCGAAACCCTGATCCTGAGTTATGAAGGCTATCTCAGCAGCGCCCAAAGCATGTTCGAATTGTACAATTAACCGGATGGTGAAGCCATTGGTCTGTTACCATGGCGCTATGTTTATGGGGATACGAAATCGTTCACCGCTTTTTTGTTGGTAGATGAGATACCCCTTTTTGCGCAGATGGAGAAACAGATCCAAGGTGATACGGACATCCATTGTGCAATATTCGATTATTTTTACAATCTGTCCGGATTTCCACCACTTTAACGCATCAAGACCGGACCCGGATTTATTCAGGTTCAAGGTCTGTTTGGCCAAATGGTCCAAAGAGAGCCGAAACCCCAATTGGTTGTAAACCAGTTCAAGCAAATCGATACTCGGCAGGTTTGAAAAATTAAAATCGCTGTACCGGGAGAGCACCTTGTAATCAAACCTTTTGCTGTTAAAGCCCACCACCGCATCGAATCGCTGCAGGTGCTCGATCAACTGATCAACCTGATCTTCCATATAGACTTTATAGTCATCTGAATTGGCATCATACACCACGCCGCAGCTGATTTTCATTTTATGGGCCTTGTGCCACCCCCCGACCTCTTTTGCGGAGCGCTGGGTCTCCAAATCAAAAACGCCAAAGTTGATGTCCAACGCCGCAGGTTCCGGCAAAGACGCGCTTTTCGGTGCATGGACCGTTTCGATTTCATTCACGGGACCATCCTTTTCGCCCGATTTACGCATGTTTTCAAGTAAATATCGGGCACCGGCTTTATCCATGGGATGGTTGCCGGACCCGCATTTGGGCGAATGTATGCAAGCCGGG
>JASFKE010000380.1:0-4930 GCA_050118795.1 Desulfobacteraceae bacterium
TTTATATAACAGCATATTATTAAAGTCATAACGCTGAAAGGACGCCGGCGGGCCCGCTCAATGTATCATCCGCCGGCCATCCGGGTACACTTTTAACCGCGTCTGCATTGGACACAATATGCCCCATTGCCCGAACAGCGCGCACTCCCGCAATTAGGGATGAGCTCCCATCGAGTTGGCACAACTTTTGTTATGATTGTGGTAGTTAGGTGATCAGATAGACAAAAATGGATACGCCACTCTTTAAGGAGCCTATATTTCGTGAAGCCTTGCGACAGAAACATTCAACACGCCATACAATTGACCCAGGATATGATTGAACTGGCCAATCAAGGAGATGCAGATAGGGAAGATACCGGTTGCGGTGTCCTCTATGGGGTATTGCGCGATTCGGCCTACAAGATACTCCAGTTGGCTGAAAAAGAGAAAGGCCGGCACCAAGCCAAAGGATGGTGGCAGGAGGATTGCCCCCACCCCAATATGGATGGCGTGCGGAAACCGTGCAAGGATAAAAACCCCGATCGATAAATTGGCAGAGTGACAAATCGGGAATAACTCCCACTTTATTAATGTTATTACACAGGAGGATATTATGACGGCAAGACTGGAAGCTTATAAATGCGAACTTTGCGGCAACATCGTTGACGTTATGAATGCAGGTCCCGGAGAGTTGGTATGCTGCGGACAACCCATGACGTGTCTCAAGGCAAATTCGGTGGATGCAGCCGTGGAGAAGCATGTTCCGGTTATAGAAAAGATCGAGGGCGGCGTAAAGGTAACGGTGGGCAGCGCGGCGCATCCAATGGGAGAAGATCACTACATCCAATGGATTGAAATCGTCGCCGACGGGAAGTCATATCGTCAATTCCTCAATCCGGGCGATGCTCCGGAGGCGGTTTTCAAGATTGATGCCGGCAACATTGCGGCAAAAGAGTATTGCAATCTTCACGGCCTTTGGCAGGCCGGCTGATTCGCACAAAGAACGGTTTGACGGTGGTGCGCCGAAGGACAATGGCAGTTGGGCTCTTCGGCCGCCTCACCGACGCGAGGAGGTACCCCATGGCCAGTTGGAAATGCGGCAAATGTGGATATGAGCTGGAGGCTGAAACACCTCCGGACAAATGTCCGTCATGCAAACAGAGTTGTGAATTTTTAGACAATAGCTGCTACACCCCGGATTGTGCGGGAAGCACCAAAGACCCGCGCATCGGCTAAGCGCTATTATTTAAGGAGAGTGTCATGACAACACCACAACACTGCCCCGGTTTTGAAAGCAATAAACACTTAAAATCGTTTATCTGCACTTGCCCCGAATGTGGAAAAGAGAAAGAGATCTTCTCTGACGAATTTCATCAGAGCCACAAATGCGCCGGCTGTGGCGAACCCATTGATTTCACCCAGTGCAGGCTGGATGGAGAAGCCTGACATTTGGATGTGATTAAGGGATAATTTTGCACAGCAAAGCGCATTGCCTCAGGCTCAAGAGTGCTGAGGAAACTATCGGTACGCCCTATAGGCTTTAAGATAATGTTTTTGGACTGCGTTATCGGTCGTCGCGGTATTACATATACAGCTTCCTCCCTCTAGCCTTGCCAAAAACATTATCTTAAAGCCTATATAAAAATAGTTAGAAGATATGGAGATATAGATGGTCAGGATCGTCGTTTCGCTTTTAGTTATCACCCTGTCAGGCACCTTGAGCGCAGCAGTGCTGGAAAAAACCGGAGCCCCTCAAATCACACTGGATGGTGGGAAACGGGGTGTGGTTGCTTTCCCCCACCAACGCCACCAGAACACCCTGAAGGATTGCCAGATATGCCACACCCTTTTTCCCCAGGAGCTAGGCGGCATCGAGCGCCTGAAGCAAGAGGGAAAATTGGTCAAAAAACAGGTGATGACCAAACACTGTATCAATTGCCACAAGGCGACTAAAAGGAGCGGGAACAAAAGCGGCCCGATAAAATGCTCCGAATGTCATGCCAAGCAAGAAAAATAACCCCTAACCGCTTAGGGCGAAGGTGGGGACCCCTATTTGCTTCCAGCGCCCTTAGACAAGAGGATGAATGATGCTCGCACTTGGCCTCCAAGGCAGCCCCAGAAAAAAAGGCAACAGCGACCTGCTGCTCGCGGCGGTAATGCAAGCCCTTGAATCCCGGGGCGCCCAAACCCAAACAATTCAAGTCACCCGGCAAAAGATCGAACCGTGCAAAGAGCTGACCGTATGTGAGCAAAAAGGCCTCTGCCCTATCGATGATGATATGGGAGGTCGAATTTACGGTTTGCTGCGCCAGGCCGACATCATCGTCACGGCGTCACCCGTCTTTTTCTACAATGTAAGCGCCCAGCTCAAGGCCCTTATCGATCGCTGCCAGGCCTTGTGGGCCCGCAAGTATCTGCTCAAGCTCAATGACCCCGGCCACCGCACCCGCAGAGGGTATTTGCTGGTGGTGGGCGCCAGCAAGGGCAAGCAGCTTTTTGACGGTTTTCATTTGACCGCCAAATATTTTTATGATGCAGTGGCCGCTCGATATGCCGGTAGTTTGACATACCGGGGCATCGAGGGCCGGGGCGATATCCTTGAACAGCCCGATCTCGAATCGGATGTAGAGCGCATCGCCTCGGAGATGGTGGAGGGCTTGGCCAATAGACCCAAAGTGCTTTTCGCCTGTCGTGAAAACGCATGCCGCAGCCAGATGGCGGCAGCCTTTGCGCGGCTGTACGGCGGCGATAAGCTTGATGTGCAATCAGCCGGCAGCCAGCCGGCAGCCGCAGTCAACCCGCTGATGGTGGAAGTGATGCACGAAAAAGGTATCGATATGGCCTATGGGACCACCCGCTCTCTGGATGATGCCATCGCCCTTGAACCGCCATCAGCGATCATCACCATGGGGTGCGGGGAGCAATGCCCCGTGGTACCCGGAGCGAAAGTGCTGGATTGGGACCTCCCCGACCCGGCCGGCCGTTCCATTGAGTTTATGCGGGATGTACGCGACCGGATCGAAAATCAGGTAAAGACCTATATCGACAACGTATGACAGATGCGTTTAACTCTAAAAGGAGGATAGAAGATTATGGATAGCTATGTTTGCACCATTTGCGGTTATGTGTATGATCCTGCTCAAGGCGACCCGGACAGCGGCGTAGAGCCCGGAACCAAATGGGAAGATGTGCCGGATGATTGGGAATGCCCGGTTTGCGGTGCCGGTAAAGACGATTTTGAGAAAGAATAATAGCACCTTATCTCGTTTTGGCAATGCCCTTTTTGTCGCGCAGTTCTGCAAAAAGGGCACTGCTGCAAAGCTGCCAGACCCTGACTGAGCTAAAGCACCGCGCCATCGATTCGAAGAGAGGCAGTCCCATCCACTGTCTTCGAATCGATGGTGGGATGCCTTACCCAAAGAAGCTGCGAGACGGCGCAAAAGCTGTCTGGCTCAAAAACCAAGATTCATAGACAACCTATTCAACCAAGGATAAACTCATGGAACCCATTGAAATAGCAAAAGGGATATATGACGTCGGCGTCAATGACTGGAACATCGACGATTTTCATGGTTACTCCACACCGTTGGGAACAAGTTACAACGCCTATTTAATCGTGGACGAAAAAGTGGCGCTGATCGATACGGTAAAAAAGAAATTTGCCGACCAACTGCTGGCCAATATATCGAAAATCATCGATCCCAAAAAAATCGATTATGTGATCAGCAATCACGCGGAGATGGACCATTCAGGAAGCCTGGCCCGGGTCATGCACCGCATTGGAGAGGACAAGCCGATCTACTGCTCCAAGCTGGGGGCAAAAAATCTGGCCAAGCACTTTCCCCAGAAGTGGAATTATATTCCCGTAAAAGAGGGCCAGGATCTGAGCCTGGGAAGCCGCACCCTGACATTTATTGAAACCCGCATGCTCCACTGGCCGGACAATATGTTTACCTATGTAAAAGAGGATAAAATACTCTTTTCCAGCGACGCATTTGGTCAACACTATGCCGGATATGAAAAATATAATGACGTGCTCGGCGATTCCGTCATGCTCCATGCCCAAAAATATTACGCCAACATCCTTATGCTTTATGCCCCCCACACCTTGAAATTGATGGACAAAGTGACCGGACTGGGCCTGGAGTTCGACATGATCTGTCCGGACCATGGGCTCATCTGGCGAAAAGATCCCGCACAAATCATCAATGCTTATGTGGAGTGGAGCAAGCAAACCGCCAAACGCAAAGCCGTGGTGGTCTACGACACCATGTGGCACAGCACGGAGAAGATGGCCGACGCCGTGGCCTCCGGGCTCAACTCCGAAGGCATCAGCGTGCGCCCCATGTATCTGCGCAAATGGCACCGCAGCGACATTATGACGGACGTGCTGGACGCCCAGGCAGTGGTCATAGGCTCTCCCACCTTGAACAACAACCTGTTCCCCACGATCAGCGATTTTCTCTGCTATCTGCAAGGGCTCAAGCCTTTAAACAAAATCGGCGCCGCCTTTGGCTCCTACGGATGGAGCGGCGAAGCGCCCAAAATGATCACCAGGGCACTCGAGGATATGAAATTCGACATCATAGAGCCGGTGCGTCACCAGTACATCCCGGACAGATCCGCATTGGAAGCGAGCTATGAACTGGGCAAAGCCGTCGGTCGCGCCATCAATGACCGGATCACCCCATGAAAATCCCGGTGGTCGATGTCGCAGCGTGCACGCTTTGCATGGGATGTGTTGAGGTGTGCTCACAGGTATTTCGTTTGAATGAGGCGCTGGGGATGATCGAGGTGGTGGAGCTTGATCACTATTCTCGGGAGTTGGTGGATGAGGCCATAAAGTACTGCCCCGAAGACGCCATCCAATGGGATGGATGAGCCGGAGGACGCCAGGGTCGAGGCGTCCGGGAGATCGCAGTATCGGGATACGGCTTCTCCCCCGGACACC
>JASFKE010000381.1:0-4925 GCA_050118795.1 Desulfobacteraceae bacterium
ATTCGGCGGGAAGGCAATCATGCACCGATCCACCTTTTTGCATGATGTCGGTAGATAAAAACGGGTTCTCCTTTGCCGCTAATACCTCTTCACACTTTCCACGCCTGTTGAACACATAGGTGGCATCCGGCAATGCATGGATGAATGCCCTGAGGCGTTCCTCGTTCCGACGCAAGTCCTGGTTCACCATCTCCAGGCGTTTGATCTGTTCACGAATGGCGTCTCGCATATGGGCAAAGCTCGACGCCAGTTCGCCCAACTCATCGGATCGATGGGGTTCAATGGGGCAATCCAGATCGCCCCGGGCCAACTGGTACGCATTTTGTTTAAGGCGTTTGAGGGGACGCAGGATGGTTCGATAAGAAGCAAAGAAAATCACCGCCATCAGCATAACGAAGATCAGCACTCCCTCGATGATCCGTTTACGCAGTAACTGGCTTCGCTGATCGGCAATATTGCGTTCGATCAGCTTGATGGCCTCTACGATTTCCGAATTTGCGGATTGGCGCATCGCTTCGATGCGCTGCGAGCTGTAAAAAAAATCGATCTTGCCCCAATATTCCCATTCAGCCTTCACCTCTCGTTCCAGGCGGTGCAGTCCCTTCGGCAGCTCTTCACTTGAGCGAAAGGGCGCCACCTGATTGTCGGGTGTTTTAAAAAAGCCAACGTAGGGCTTTTGTTCCCAGTCATCAATCTGAATGGCGACCAGGTCGACGTCATCCAGCAAGGCGTGGATGGCGCTGACAATCAGGGCTTTTTTTACGGCTGCCACGGCATCGCCGGTCACCCGATGGGTCCTGTATTTTAAGCACTGGGCAATCTCTGCATCGGAATTGAGTTTCAGGCAATATCGGAAATGGTCCACGAACTGGGTTGGGGCGTCTATGCTCTCTCTTTTATCGGTGGCCCGAGTGGTCAGGGGCCCTTTGACGAACTTGGTCAGCAGATCCAACTGCATGTTCAGTTTCTGCAGCAATTGCGCTTCGGCCTGTGCGATGCGCTCCTGTTGGCGCTTGCGCTGTAGCTGAATTTGAAGCTCACCCTGCTCAATCAGACTCTGGCTGGAAAGCTCCAGCATAATCAGATTGTCGAGGCTGAACAAGATCAATATGACCACGGCGATAGTGATAAACAGCTTGACGGCAATGCTTTTGTGCGGCGACCGCAACCTGGCAATCATCGTATTCGTCAATGATCCGTCTCCTTGGCCCATCCCTCGCCTTTGATGATGATTAATTCCTTTTCCAAACGGATCAATGCATCCTCCACACGGATCTTTCCGGAAAGCGCATCATGGATTGCCCGGCTGAACTTGTGGGACACTTTGCTGTACTTTCTGCCGGTAATCCTTGACGGCCGGGCTACGGCGTGGTCGATCCACTTGGGCATCTCTTTAAAATAAGGCTGACTTGCCAACAATGCTTTTTTCCCATAGATTGCTGTCGCCGTTGGGGCCACGCCGGATACAATGGACCGCTCAAGCTGAATCTTGGGACTGGTCATAAAACGGCACAAATCCACCGCTTCCTTGGGATATAGCGACCATTTTGAAACCGCCAGGTTCCAACCGCCCAAAGTGCCGCTATGTTTACCGTTTTTCCCACCTTTGGGTATGGGCGCCACGCCTGTTTTGCCCTTGATCAAAGAGTCATTAGAATTGGCCATGCGCCAGATAAAGGGCCAGGATCGCATAAAAACGGCGTTGCCCTCCTGAAAGACAACCCTGGCCTCTTCTTCGGCAAAGTCCAACACTTCGGGAGGTGAAATCTTTCCTATCCAGCCCCTGGCTGTCTGCAACGCCTTGACAGCCTCGGGATTGTTCACCGTGATATTCCCTTTACCGTCCACGATGGTTCCGCCGCGGTATGAATCGATCCATTCCAAGGCTGCGCATGTCAGACCTTCATAGTGACGGCCCTGCCATACAAAACCCACCAGATGAGGATTGGTTTTTTTTTCGCGAGCCACGATATAGGTGGCCGTCTCGGCCAGTTCATCCCAGGTTTGGGGCACGCTGCGGCCATATTTCTTCAAAAGGTCCTGACGAAAAAAGAGCATCCCCACGCTGGAAAACAGGGGCATGGCCACAAGGCGGCCTCTTGAATCGGTATTGTTGACGAGGATTTTTTCAAAAAACGGATTTAATTGTTCCGGCAGGACGTGGTCATTCAGGTCGATGAGATAATTGGCCAGCAGTTCCGTCCATATGACATCGACCAATAAAATATCAAGTTCCGCATTGTGATTTGCCAGGATTTGCTGAATGAAAGAGAGTTCGTCGTCGGTGATCCAAAGCTTCTCGCGCACCCTGACGGTGTTACCGGTCTGCTCCGCCCATTGACTGACGAATTGGTCGCAACGCTGGAACTGGGGAAGGAAATTATTGCATGTGTAAGTAACCGTCGCGGCATCAGAAATCTGGAGGGTTGCAGCGCCGATCAAAAGACATCCAAGATAAATCCGAGAAAGCAGTTTCAATTTACCCATCATATTAATTACCACTATAGGGTCAATGCTACATTGAGATCAAGCAATTATCGAACCACACCTCCATCTGAATACCACAGGTCAAACCGCTGGCATCTTGATTCCACCGAAAACGATTCCCCGTGCCGCCATCCTGGTTCCATTAACTTCTGAACTATTGGTTATTGGGGATTGCAGGATCGCTTTCATTTTTAAGAATATGCTTGCCAAAATTTTCAACAGCATTTTCTTCAGCAGTCATCGCTTTTTCGGTATCCTTGATTAACTTGAGTTTGTTTTTCTCCAATTGTCTAAGCCGAGCAATTTCACTCAGCGTGTATTTTTCCCACTTTCTGGCATCCCGGAAACTTTTCTTGAAATCCTTTGCCCTGCGAAAAGCCTGCAACGCCTCTTCATACTCCTTAACATTGAACAAAGCCATACCAAGAAGCATCATATTGCCGCCGGCTTGTTTCAGCCCGCCTTTTTTATCTGCTTTCTTTGCCGCGAGAGCAGCCTTTTTGAAATCTCCTGCATCAAAATAGACACCAGCCAAACGCGCGTATAACAGGCCTTTATCTGATAGAGACGCTGAACGCTCGAGTGTGGGTATGGCTTTCTTGTGTTCATTAGCCTGTGCCCAGGCGTTGGCCAACGTCTCTGTATTTTTTTGAGACGCCTCGATAATCCCTGATTTCATACCCTCCTCGATAATACGACCTGCTTTGTAAGGAACGCCCTGCCCCATGTACATATAAGCCAGATTCAGAACCTCGGATTCCCTTTTCAAATCACCATGCAGATACACTGCATCGTAAGTTGTCAACCGTCTACGATTGTTGCCAACTTCACCGTACAATCCCGCTATCTGTTTCAGATAAGTCATCTTTGGATAAAGTCGGAACAGTTCTTTATAGACCACCAATGTGTTTTTAGGGTCATTTTTCTCATAATAGATTGCTGCTTTCATTCGAAGCCAGTTTTCTTTGACATCTGTTTTCCCTTCGGCCTTGTTTATCTTTACTGCCTTATCAAGATTTATCAGCGCATTATCATATGCCGATTTTTGATAATAGGCCTGAGCCAGCATGATATGTGCAGTAGACGTTGGCTTTTCCACATTCTTTAGCCACTCTTTCATGAGGCTTATCACTGAGTCATAATCTTCCAATTGGAAATACAATTGGGCAATGGTGTATTTTGATTGTAATTTCAAACCGTCCGGGGCTTCGGGCTCAGCCAGTATTTTCTGATACGCCGAGACTGCCTCTCGATATTTCTCCTGACTTGCATAGATGTAAGCGTAGAAATTCCACATCTGGCTTTTGGCATAGCCGTTATTAAGGATTTTTTTACTGTCCTTAATGGAGTCCAGCTTTTTTAATGCCTCTGCAAACCTACTTTGTTCAGCTAATTTCTGAGCCTTGCTGAGCACTTCAAAGGTTTTAGCGTCGATAGCGCCACTGGCAGAGCCACGCTTGGAACGACGCGCTTCTGCATTGCCAGCAACAAACAAGATTGCTAACAACAGAAACATCCAGAGTAGCGAGTTGATTTTACCCTTCTTGAATGTGAACATGAACATATCCATGGTTTACTTGGCCATTTTGAAGATCACCCTCGTTCTAACGCCAGGCACTTCAACAGGTTCTCCGTCTTCAACACGGGGTTTGTATTTATAGCGTAATGCAGACTTGATCGCCGCACGTTCAAAAATATTTTGTGGTTTGGCTTCAATGACAATTGGATCACGGACCGTACCCTGCTTGGTTACCGTATATTCCAGCACCACGTATCCCTCTGTTCCCCGTTCCAACGCTCTCCTGGGGTAAATGGGCGCCACCTTTACGATAGGCAGGTATTCTCCATCAGATGCCTGCAATCCGGCACCGATCGTCAGATCCATATTTGCCTTGATTCTTTTTGGTGATACAACCTTGCCGACAGCCGCATCGCCATCGATCTGTTCAAAATCCTGTTCCGGCACTTCAGGTGGAGGCGTTTCATCAATGACAGGTTTGTCGGGCTTTTGGACGATGCGCTGAACAGTCATCTCGAAATCCGGCATCATGATATCCGGTAATCTTATTCGTTCCGTCTTGTCCAGTTCCTTATCGGCAAATTCAATGAGACTAACCATTAACACCAGCAGCGACAACGTGACGAGAAAGGCCTGCGGTGCGACAAATAGGATTCTTATTAGAGAGCTGCGCATAGTTTATTGCTCTTTATCAATATTGTTTGGCAGTATTGCTATTTTTCGTCTGTAGCGAGTGAAATTTTATCATGAGGAACTATCGATCTGGCGGCATCAAGAACAGCTGTAAACGCTTTTACTGAAGCAAGTTCATCCGCTTGAATGATGACGCTGCCTTCCGGACTTTCCGCATGCATTCGTTCGATGTTTGCTCGTACCGACCTAATGTCTATTCGACGTTTGTCCATCCATATGCTATTGT
>JASFKE010000382.1:0-4914 GCA_050118795.1 Desulfobacteraceae bacterium
AGTCCTATGAAGCCAGTTCCTGACATTATCGTTGTGGGTACGGATACCGGTGTGGGAAAAAGTGTGGTCTCTTTGATGCTCATGCAGCTTTTTCATGACAGAGGATACACCCCCTTTTATCTGAAGCCCTTTCAGACCGGATGTGTCGATCCATATGACACGGACAGTGATGCCGCCTTTGTCTACCGGCACACGGCGGCCCTCAAGGATAGGGACCCCTGCCCATCGGTCATTCACTGCTACCCAAGCGCCAAGGCCCCTTTATTTGCGGCCCGCGATGCGGGCCAAAGCATTCATCCGGATACGGTGCAACAAATGATCGAACAAAAACGATCAGATCACACTCCGCTGGTCGTGGAAGCCGCCGGCGGGTTGATGGTGCCGGTCACCGACGACAAGACGGTTCTGGATCTTATTCCAATGACCCAATGCCGTCCATTGCTGGCGGCTCGCGCCGGATTGGGGACCATCAACCACACCCTGCTCTCCATCGAGGTATTGCGTCGAAGAGAGATAGACCTTTTAGGCGTAGTATTTATAACGTCCGGCGATACCGCCACGGATCCCGCGATGGTAGCTGAAAACATGGAAGCGATCGAGATCTTCAGCGGAATTCAGGTGGGCGGCGTGATACCGATGCTAAATGACTTTTCCGCTCCTCCGGCGCATGCTTACGGGCCTTTGGACAACATTTTGTTTAAACACGATGCAACTGTGGGATTTGGTCAATCATCATAAGGGTTTACATCAGGATGATATTTTTCGGCACATTTCGGACAAATACTATGGCTAAAATCAACATCGGAATGGTTTTTGATATACTCTTCTACTTGATTCCAATAGCCTGTATTGTCGCGGATATTTTTACAATATGAACAAATTGGAAGCAGGCCGCTTAACTGTTTTACATTTTGAAGCGCTTTTTGAAGATCGAAAATCGTTGCTTCTAATTTCTTATTTGCTTTTTGCAGCTCTTTTGTACGTTCTTTAACCTTTTTATCAAGCTTGACCCTGCTCCTTTCAATGGCCAGGATGTCACGATAAGATTTTATTGAGCTACGGAATAAGGTATAAAGTTTTATAGATGTCAGATCTGTTTTTTCCTTGTAATCATCGATATCGAAATTATCAATCACATATTTTTCTGGAGCTTTTCCAGGTTGGCCTGTACGAACAATCAGACGAATGTGGGAAAGTCCCTTTTCCTCTCTTATAAATCGAACCAGATCCAACCCAGCCTCCTGTGTTTCCATCACCACGTCAATCATTGCCACTGAAAAATTATGATCGTTTTGAAGAATTTCCCGCGCCTGTTCTGCAGAGTAGGCACTAGTTAATTCGAGATTTTTTCCATCAAAAGTAAATCTCTTGAGCGCAATACGTGTTATTTCATGGACATCAGGTTCATCATCTACAAGAAGTACTCTCCAGGTTTTAATGTCCAAATCCACTTTAGGGGTCTGGGCTGGTAAAGAATCGGTCAGATTTTGGTTGCGAGAATCTGCAGTCACTCCTTTTTTAATCTCATCTGACAATCTTTCTTTATTTCGTGATCTTTTCAGCTTCATGAATTTCATCCTTTGTAATGGGAACAGTGATTGAGAATTCCGTCCCTTTACCTTGAACACTGGTACATTCAATAGTTCCTTTTAAACGACTTGTCACGATATTATGGCAGATATACATTCCGAGGCCGGTACCGCCTCTGGCTCTTAACGTCGTATAGAAAGGTTCAAAAATCTTTTCAACAATTTCAGTGGACATGCCTTTTCCCGTATCTGAATAGTGAATGAGAATATCCTTTTCTTTTTTCTGGACGGCGATAACGATTTCGCCATCTAATCTTCCATTTTCAAAAGCGTGAATCACACTATTTTCAAACAGGTTAGATAGAATCTGAAAAATGTCCCCGGGGTTTCCAAACATGCTGATATTTTCCCGGCTGTCAAAAACTGCTTTTATTGATGTGTTTTTGATCTTTATGCGCATGCTGGTCAATACATCCATAATGGTATCGTTTAAGCTATATAAAGATAAATTTTCAATGCTCTGGTCAATGGAAGTCCTTTTAAAACTTCTTACCAAATCTGCGGACCGGTTGAGATTTGTAAAAACAAGTTTTGAAGCATCTCGAATGGTCTCAAGGGTTGAAGTCAAGTCATCTTCTTCCACTTCATCCTGCATCAGCATCTGTTCAATCTGTTGTGACGACTCCAAAATACTTGATGATGCCGTCAGGGCAATGCCTATCGGGGTATTTATTTCATGGGAGAAGCCAGCCACTAAACGACCTAACGAAGCCATTTTTTCAGACTCTACCAGTTTCGCCTGAGCTAATTTAAGATCAGAGATACTTTGGGTAAGCGCTTTTTCCTTTTGAATCAGTAGGGTATTTTTCTTGTTAAGTTCGCGCGTCTGATTGTTCAGCGCCTGGTTCAATGTCAGCACTTCCTTGTGCATTGACTCAAGCTCCTGAACATCCTGGCGCCCAAATGCCAATATATACTCCGAAACCTGTTTAAAGGTGAAATAATAACTTTGAGGTAAACCGGACGCGCTGGAGACGCTAATTAAATGCTCTTGGGATTGATCAGACACAAGCGCAGCCAGATCAAACCCGCCACTAAAGTCAATAACCACATCTTGAATTTTACGGTCGACCAAATCCTTTCCCGTCAGGGTGCAGGCATAGGCGTTTGCTTCAACAATTATGGCCTCTTTGGTGAGGACGAACAGCAAATTTGTGGCTCTCGTTCTGAAATAGCCAATGACTTCGTCATGTATGCTTCTATCTGAAATCACCTCAGAAAATTCCGATTGATTTCTCGAGTTCATCTATCGAAGGGATATATTCGATACCGGCATACTTTTTGATTTCATCAATGCCACCCCATCGGAATGCCTGGCCCCCTACTAGAATGTCGAGATGGGTAAAATTGGATCGGATTGCTTCTAACTCTTTCTTTAGACAAGCCATGTTGAAATAGACACTTAACGATAATCCAACTAAATCAGGTTTTATTTCTTGAATATGCTCAAGCATATGATCGACTGGTGTGTTGGCACCTAAAAAATGGGTGTCCCATCCATTGAATTCACATATATCGGCAACCATTTTTCCGCCTATTTGGTGATATTCGTTGGCAGAACAAGATATGATAACTTTTTTCCTCTGATTACCGCGTTCGGACTCAAACAACATTGGATAGGTCAAATTCAACAACCCTTCAGTTATAGCTGTAGCCAAATGCTCTTTGGCCACCGTTATTCGGTTGAATTCCCAGAGTTCACCCACACGGTAAAGACTTTTTTGAAATAAATCGGTATACAGAACCTTGATTGGGATGCGCTGGTCAAGAAAGTTTTGAACAATACGGGTACACTCGATCCGCTTTCCCTGTAGCAAATGATTTAAATACGCCTTGTAAACCGTATCGGATATCATTGCAGCTCACCTTTTTTTGAATCATTAACGTCGGTCTCTTTTACGCCATTTCATTGGATCAGATTCTAAACAGGCAAGTTTTCGGTTTATTGATCAATGTTGAGGCATGCTCTCTTGTGCAAATTCGGAAAGAGCTTCATCGGACAGCTTGACGAATATCGGTATATTGACGATTAACCAATTGTAGTATGGGTAAAGCGCTTCATAAGACTGTTTTGATAATTCCTTGCGAATCATATCGACCCATATGTTCAGATTTGCAGCCCAGTAAGTTGTTTTAAAACCGTGTGATCGATAGGCCCGAAAAACCCAAAGAGCCGTCTCGACCAGCACTTTAGGATTGAAATCTGTAAACAAGGACGCCATGAAACGGGCAAAATTCCGGTTGTTGTCCTCTGCCATTTGTTGGTTGACTTCACCGCCTACAAGCTTGTCAACGTCACTGCGACCGGCCATTATTTGGTTGCCCATTTCCGCCAATTGTTCATGTTTTTTCGAAAATTCCTGTGTCGCTGAATCGGGTGGTTGGCTTAATTCTGATGCAGTTTTAAGTAGTTGCTCTTTCATCTCGGCCTCCTTTATTTATGATTTTTAATCTTCCGAGAAATTAGAAACCATAGAGACTAAAAGATGCTTGAATTATTGTTAATTTACGTTGAACTCAAGTGTAGCGGAACTATCTTAAAATAATAAAATGAAAAATAAAAGCGAACTCTATATGAATAGCGGCGTAACGATTTTGATCGGATTTTAGTCCGCTTCAAATTAATTTTACGATAGCAAGAATTTATCAGTAGTACAAGATGTTGAAATTTATTTTAAATTGGATGCGTTTTGATAATTTTCAAATCATTCCATATAGATCACTAAGCTTACCCATTAAAGTTCCGGTTAAATGTGGTCGGGTTGTAGGTGGAAGACGGCTACCGGCACCGCTGGTAGCCCAGCAGTTCGGCATCAACCTTTTGCAACAATGGGGTGAACAAGGATTGTCCCGTCCGGATAAACCACAAGCCCAAAAAGAATCCTTCCAAGCCCCACATTTTAGAGCTGGCCAAAGACCGGGTTAAACATATCCGTAGCCGGTCCCATCATCCCATGGCCCTGGGTAAGATCGAGCGATTCTGGCAATCGATCCTTTCAGGGTTTTTGCAGCAAATTACTTACGCCAAGGGTAAGTAATTTGCTGTCTAACTTAAGTCATGCTATCCTTACCCCCTAATCAGGTTAGGATAATCATCAAAAAGATGTTGAAAAAAAGTTCAATTCAACAATGGTTAGGTGAAATTTCGAAGATGTTAATTCGTAGCAGTCTATTTCCTATGATCCTCACTTAATTTTTTCTAATTCTTCATCCATCTCCATTTTTAGAACTTCAGCGCAATCATCACACAATCGGATTGTTGAATATTTTTTATCGTCAATCGACGCTTTTTTAACATAATAGTCAGCGTCGGAGTGGCCGCCAC
>JASFKE010000383.1:0-4912 GCA_050118795.1 Desulfobacteraceae bacterium
GACGACACCAACACCACCAGCGACGGGTTCACCTACTCGGTGGCGGACCCCACCGGCAACACCCTGTCCGGTCAGACATTTGCCATCACCGTGACGCCTAATGTCGCCCCCATTGCCGTTGCAGACAGTTATACGGTCAATGAGGGGGGCGCTGAAAACCTGAACCTGGCGGTCAACGACAGCGATGCCGACAATGGGCTGGATTTGACCAGCATCACCATTGTCTCCAACCCGACCAACGGCGTTGTCGCAGTCAATAGCGATGGTACAGTGGAATACACCCACGATGGCGGGGAAACCTTGTCGGACAGCTTTGCCTATTCGATAAACGATCTGTCAGGGGCGACATCGAACTTCGTCAACGTGAGCCTGACCATCAATCCGGTCAATGATGCGCCGGTGGTGATCTCCAATGCCCCGACTGCCGTTTTCGAAGAGACGGCCTACGACTATGCCGTCGCCACCAGCGACCCTGATAGCGAGGCCAGCCTGACCATTACCGCAACCACCCTGCCGAGTTGGTTGACATTGGTAGACAATGGCGACGGCACCGCTACGCTGTCCGGCACCCCGACCCATGCCGAGGTTGGTGACCACAGTGTGGTGATCCAGGTTTCCGACGGCGCGACAGTCACCACACAGCGCTTCACCGTTCAGGTCACCGGAGAGACGGATGATTCGTCCGACCAGGGGGGCGTCACCGGATCCGGGTCGGAATTCGATGATTCCCCAACCGGCGAGCAGGATGATCCTGTGGATGAAACACCCGCCGAGGAGACGATCACCAGTGATGATTCGCCGGAATCCACCGACGAATATTTGACACCCCAAAATTCAACTTTCGAAGAAGATGACCTGTTATCTTCTGAAGAGGTTCCCGATATCATTTTTTTGACTGATGAAAACGACACAAACGCCAGTAAAGGGCGCGGGGGCAAACCTGGCTGGATTTATTTCGACAACGATCTCGACAAAGAGAGTGTGGCTGAATCGGACCCTGTCGGCGGCATGGATATTGCGTCTGAAACGTGGGAACAAATGCTCAACCATGAGGATTACGATCGGCTGCGCGAGGATATAGATAAGACCTTTCGATCTGAGCAACATGCAAAAGAGGTGAAAATAAAAATCGCCACCGCATCCATGACGATATTTACCATCGGCATCGTCAGCTTTCTAACGCGTTTCGGATCCCTGGTTACCGGCATGGTGTCGACGCTGCCCCTGTGGCGCAGCTTTGATCCGATCGTCATCTTATCAGGTAAGCGCGAAGACCAAAAGGAAAAGAATCAACAGGTGAAAGGCTCCGAGCAACCCACCGAAACCCTGTTCGAACCCGGTGAACAATGATATTTAAAACGCCCTCCATACGTCTAAGCATCGCGCTGGCGCTGTTGACGGTCAACCTGTTGTTTCTGGCGAGCCAGATCGGATTGATTCCCGACCCGGCTGAATCGGCGCTGGAGTTGCGCAAGGGGTTGAGTGAATCATTGGCGCTGCAGTTTGCCTCCGCCGCCGAAAAAGGGGATTTGAAAATCATCCGCAATACGCTGCGGATGGTGGTGGAGCGCAGCAATGACATCCGCTCGGCGGCGATTCGGACCGAAGGGGGCGATTTGATCGCCCTGGCCGGTGAGCACCTGGCGAACTGGCATCCCACGGACGACGGAAAATCGACGCCGACCCACGTCCAGGTGCCGGTGTATCGTAACGACGAGAAGTGGGCAACGGTGCAAATCCGCTTTGCGCCAATCTGGCAAGATCATCTGATCATCGGCTTGGAGGGATCTTTCACGCAACTGGTGGTGTTTATCGGGCTGAGCTGTTTCATCTGCTATTTTCTGATCCTCAAGCGCACCCTGCGCGAACTTGATCCCACGGCGGTGATTCCAAAACGGGTCCAGAGGGCCTTTGATGCGCTTCACGAAGGCGTGCTGATTCTGGACAAAAAAGAGCAGATCCTCATGGCGAACCGTTCGTTTGCCTCACTGTTCGGCAAGTCTCCCGAAGCCATGCTCGGTTTGAAAGGCTCGGAACTGGGCTGGTTGAATTATCAAAATCCGGAGCAGGTAAAGCAGTTGCCCTGGTTTAAGGTGCTGCGTGACGGTCGGGAGCATCAAGATGCATCATTGTGCATCAGAAACGGTCTGGGCGGAAAAATCAAACTTACCGTGAATGCCACCGCGGTGACCGACAGCGCGGGAAAACCACGCGGGGTTCTGCTGACTTTCGATGATATCACCCAGTTGGAGGAGAAAAACTTCGAGCTGAACCATATGCTGGACAAACTCCAGTTGGCCAATCAGGAGATTCAAGAGAAAAGCAAGGAGTTGGAGACCCTGGCCACCCGAGATCCTTTAACCTTCTGTTTGAACCGGCGATCCCTGACCGAAAATTTCAATCGGCTGTTTGCCCAGGCAAAAGCGCAAGACCGCCATCTATCGTGTTTGATGGTGGATATCGACTTTTTCAAGTCGGTCAACGACAATTATGGGCACGCAGTGGGGGATGAGGTGATCAAGGCCGTGGCCGATGTTCTTAAAAGCTGCACCCGCGAGAGCGACCTTGTCAGCCGTTACGGCGGTGAAGAGTTCTGTGTGGTGTTGCCCATGCTGCCTTTGGAAAACGTCGTCAAGATTGCCGAGCGAATCCGGAAGACTGTTGAAAAGGGATCCTGTTCGGGCGTCAACGTTACGGTAAGTTTAGGCGTCTCCTCGCTCGAATCCAATGCGAACACATCTGACGAGTTGGTCAATCAAGCCGACAAGGCTCTCTATGCCGCCAAAAAGAGCGGCCGTAATCGGGTGGTCTCCTGGGGCAAGGATGTCGAAGCTGTGGCGCAGTTGGAAAAAGGGGAGGAAAAGCAGTCCCCTGACAACCAACGTGAACAACCTGAAGTGAGCGATACGGATCAAGCGCAATTGCAGCGTCGCCTAAAGGAGCTGGAGGGGTTAGTGGAAAAACGCACCCTGGAGATCGAACACTTTGGGATGTACGACCGGAAGACCGGCCTGCCGAACCGCTCTTTGTTCGAAGATCGTATCGCCCATGAAATTGCCAGAGGGGAGAGAATGAACTCCCAGGTCGCCATGTTGTCGGTGACTGTCGACAGGATCAAACGTATTCATGAAACCCTCGGGCAGAAGGTTGCCGTGCAATTGGTAAAAGCCTGCGGACAGCGATTGAACGAGGTCATACGGGAGAACATAGACACTGTTGCCGTGACGAAAAAAAGCGACGGCATCTCATCAACGGTGTCGTTGATCAACGAGACGGAATACGGGATCCTGCTGGCCGATATCCAACAGGCGGACCATGTTACCTGGGTGATGAAACGGTTGCTGGATGCCTTCGATAAACCGTTCAAGATTCAGGAGCACGAAATATACACCGTGCCCTATTTTGGGGTCAGTATCTATCCCCACGATGGCACGACGGTGCAGGAGCTATACAGCAGCGCCACCAACGCCTGCAGTTATGCGAAAAAACTCAATGGAAACGATCGCTACCTGTTTGCATCGAAGGATCTGAACGACAAGGCGGCCAACCATCTGAAGATTGAAAATTCGCTCCATGAAGCCATCGACCATAATGAACTGCAACTGTACTACCAGCCCAAGGTCAGCTCGGAAACAGGGCGGATCGCCGGATTTGAGGCCCTGCTTCGCTGGCAGAGCGAGAGTTTGGGGGTTGTACCGCCGGATAGATTCATCCCCATTGCCGAAAAGTCCGGAATGATCGTCAGGATCGGTGAATGGGTTTTGTATTCTGCATGCCGGCAGCTCAGAACCTGGATCGATTCAGGGCTCGAGGTCCGGCCCATCGCGGTCAATCTGTCTGGGGTCCAGCTGCATCAACAAAATCTGGCCAGCCGAATTAAGCATATTCTGGATAAATTCAGTCTGGATTCGTCTCTGCTTGAGATCGAGTTGACGGAGAGCTCCCTGGTCACGACCAGCGACAGACCGTATACCATGCTGAAACAGATCAAGGAGATGGGAATCCAGGTGACCATGGACGATTTCGGGACGGGATATTCTTCGCTCTCCTATCTAAGGAAGATTCCGCTCTCCTGCCTGAAGATTGACCGCTCTTTTATAATGGACCTCAACAAGGACATAAACGCAGACAAACTGATCGCCTCCATCGTATCCATAGCCCATGAGCTTGGGCTCAAGGTGGTGGCGGAGGGGGTTGAGGAAAAGCACCAGGCCGATCATCTGGTTGCATTGGGGTGTGAGTATCTGCAGGGATATTATTTCAGCCCGCCGGTTCCCCACGACCAGGCGCGGCAAATGTTGCAAAAACAACCAATAGCACTGGCAGGGTAGTCGCTAGTGGTTTTTTAAGGGCTTTCAATGGCACTGGGCAAATGCATATATCGTCTCTTATTCATTCTGTGCGGATTGGCATCCATGCCGCTATGCTTATATGCGCAGGTAACAACGCTCTATCAATCGGCGGAGCGGGCCCTGGCCTTCAGCCCGCAGCGACAGGCCATGGTCCACAACAACCAGGCCATGGAACACGACCTCAAACAGGCCCGCGCACGCTATGGGCCGTCGGTTGATCTGCTGCTCGGCTATGGTGCAGGACAGCACAGCGACAGCGTTACCCGCCTGCAAGGAGCCGATCCGTCGGATTCCGATTTGAATTCCCGTGGAGATGCCACACTCAGGTTGACCCAGAAGGTTTATGACGGCGGCGAGACCCGGCAGACTATTTCTATCCGGCAGGCTGTTCTGGAATCGGCCAGACATGGACTCAAGGAGTTGACCCAGGCCATTGTCTTCGATGCGATAAGCGCCCACCTGGATGTCTACCGGTACAGCGAGTTGGTTGCCCTTGCCAAAAAAGATTTCCAGGTACATCAGGATATCTTTCATGCGCTTTCCGATATCGAACAGGCCGG
>JASFKE010000384.1:0-4909 GCA_050118795.1 Desulfobacteraceae bacterium
ACCATTTGCGACAATATGGGTGTGGCAAACAGAGCATACACATAGCTGATGATCAGTGTCAGCATGATGATAATGGGGATCGAACGCGTGAAGGCGGCCGTGGGACCACTGGAGATCAGCATGGGCACGAAGGCCGCCACCGTGGTGAGCGTAGCCGCGGCCAGCGGTGTGGCCAGCTCCCGGACCGCCCCCCGGGCCGCCTGGTGGGGGGATTCGCCCATGTCCAGGCGCCATTGGACATTTTCGGCCATGACGATGGCATTGTCTACCAGCATACCCAGGGCCAGAACCAACGCCGCAATGGAAATTTGGTGCAACACGCCGCCGCCCCAGGCAAAGACGGTCACGCTGGTCATGGTCACCAGCGGTACAACGGCCGTGACCACCAATCCGAGCCGCAGTCCCATGGCAATGATCAAAATTCCGGCAACGATCGTGACGCCGAACAGCAGGGACCTGTTAAGCTCGCTCAGTCTGGCCTGTGTGCGTGCCGGCTGGAATGTCACAGCTTGAACGCGAAGCGGTTGCAGTGCCGGCGCAACGGCATCCACACGTTCGGAAACGGCACGGCCGAAATCAACCAGGTTGATCGCCTGGCGTGGCACCACCGCAACCCCAACAGCCATGACACCGTTCAGTCGCATTTTGGCCGAAGCCGGCTCTTCGGGTCCCAAGTGAATCCGTGCTACCTCCTCCAGCGGTACCAGACCGCCTCCAGGCAGGTGGATCGGCGACTTGCCAATCTCGTCCACCGAAGCAAATTCGGACAGCGGCCGCAGGCGCAGGGACTTGTCTGCCAACTGCAGCGAACCTCCGGAGAGGATGCGGTTGCGGGCGCTGAGTCCGGCTGCCACCTGACGGACGTTCAATCCCAATCGCCGGGCCACGGCATCGTTTAAGGCGATGGTCACCTGCTCTCCGGGATCTGCAATGATATGCGCCCGTTTGACCAGGGCCACGGCGTTGAGGTGATCCTTCAGCTTTCGGGCGCCGTGAAGCAACGCCAGGGGATCGGCGCTACCGGTCACGGCCAAAACGATGGCGTCCTGATCCATCTGGTCTTCATCCAGCACGGGCCTGCCTGCGCCCTCGGGGAAATCTTGCCGGGCGCGTGCCAGGGCATCGCGGACTTCGTCCCAGGCTTCGGAATAGTCGGAGATGCCGCCACGCAGCTCGATGCGCAGCACCGCTACTTCCTCGTATGCCCAAGCTTCCACCAGCTTGATCTCGCTCACTTCGGCCAGGGCGTCTTCGATGGGTTCGAGCACCAGGCGTTCCACCGTAGGGGCATCGGCTCCCGGATAAGGCGCCACCACCTGCCCCCAAAAATCGGGCAACCGCGGGTCCTCCTGTCGCACCATGGTCATCCACATGATGACACCTGTCAACGAGAGCAGCGCCACCGTGGTCAAGACCAAGCGCCGATTGTAAAGCATTCGGTCGATGAGCGTCATGATGCCACCTCCACAAGCTGCCCGTCGGTCAACTGACTTTGGCCTGAAATCACCACCCGGTCACCCTCATGCAGGTTGCCGGATACGACAATGCGGTCACCGATGATGCCACCGATGGTAATGGTTCGTCGATGCACCTTCCCACCATCGTAGATGAACAAGTAGGGTTGACTGGCTCCCGGGTTGACCACCGCAGCCAACGCAACGGTCAATACACCCTGGGCCGATAGATTGGTGATCAACTGGGCCGTTAAACCGGCAACCACACCCGGCTCCTCGTCCAGTTCCACTTTCAGGGGAAAGAGTCGGCCGGCAGTGGAGGCAGCCTTGGCAATGGAGCTGATACGGCCCGGAACCCTTCGGTTGTCGGCAAAGGGCAGCTGGACCTGAACCCGCTGACCCGGCGAGACACGATGAAGCATTGTCTCCGGGACCTGCACCAGCAGCTCGATTTCACCATCTCCGATCAGCTCGATGGCCGGCTGGCCCGGTGCGACCCATTCGCCGGGTTGGATATAGACCTTTGTCACCGTACCGCTGAACGGTGCCCTGAGCACCACCTCGTCGAGCAGCCGCCTCGATTCTTTCAAACGTGCTGCGGCGGCCGCCAGCGAAGATTCGAGGGCGGACTGCCGGGTGGTGACTTTCTCCAGCTGCGCCACAGGCACCACATCCGAGGCAGCCAGTCGTTCCATGCGGGTGCGGTCCCGTGTGGCTTGGGACAACTGAGTTTTCAGCTTTGAATAAGTGGCATGTGCCAGCTCGACCGCATTTCTGAATTCACGGTCGTCCAGGCGGGCCAGCACCTGCCCCCGGGTCACCTTGGAGCCGGATTCGATTTGTCGATCCAACACCCGCGCCGGGACTGCAAATGAGAGGTTTGCTCGATTTTTGGCTTGGGTGACACCGGCAAAGCGCGCGCTGCGTTGGGCATGTGCCGCCTGGACGGTGTCCAGCAGCACCCGCAGGCGGCCGGCGGCGTCTGCAGGCAACGGTTTGGCGGCTGGCATAGCCCATAGTACCACAGCCGCCCCAATAAATACGAAACCAACAATAAGGCTGATAGAATGTTTGATGCGCATGGCGGTATCTCCTGTGTCGGCTTGTTTACGGCCGATTATTAATTGGTCGGCCGATCAATTGTGGTGCAAATTTTTTTGTTTTGTTGTGCCGTTCCAGCTGGTTGGCACTGTAGCGGCACCGGTTCACTGCTCCTGTCTGGGTAAAATACCTTCAAAAAAGATCTTGATCATGTCACTCAGGTACGCCTCGTCCAGATCGTCCGAGAGACCTTGGGTACCGAATTTTTCCCTGAAGTGCTCTTTGTCCTGAAACCAGTGCTGGCAGAGCCCAAGAAAAACAAAAACGATAAATCTCGGGTCGATATCCGATCGCAACTGTCCGGCCGCCTGTGTTTCGCGCACCTTTTCGACACCCTGCCGAACCAGTTCCCGATCCATTTCGAAACAGTCGTCCTGGTCCTGCTCCAGGAACATCCACGCCAGGATCCGGACGATCTGGGGGTTGCGCCGCAGAAAGTCAAAGTAAAAAGCCACCGATGCACGCAACAGTTCGGCGCTGGGTTTGGTCTTTTTCAGCATTTCAGACTGTTGCGCGGCATAGTGCATAAAGCGCCGTGTCTTGACCTCTCTTAGCAGTCCCTGTTTGGAGCCGAAATAGTGGTGGATCAGGCTTTTGGTGATGCCGGCGCGTTTAGCGATTTCGCTGAGTGATGTGTTGCCGAATCCCTTTTCCATGAAAATTGCTTCTGCCGCTTCAATGAGTGCGTCTTTGGTCGCTTCAGGGTCTCGTTGCTGTCTGGGGGCCATATCGTTTCCTTATTTAATCGCATTTAACCGCCGGCAACAATTAACTGGCCGGCCGGTCAATAATGTAGCCCTGCTTTTCCGAGCTGTCAAGGATCTTTTCCACATTGGCTGCCAGTTGGGCATTGGTGGGTTCCACCAAAAACTCGCCGTCTTCAAAAACGATGGTCGGAATGATGCGTTTGCCCTGGTTGGTGTCTATGACAGATTGTTCAGCTTCGGAATCTTCTTCGATATCGATCCAGGTATAAGGGATTTAATGTTCACCCAGAAATTGTTTGCTGCGTCGGCAGTCCGGGCACCAGTGGGCGCCGTAAACACTTATTTTTGAGGCTTCCATGCTTGAGACGCCTTCATTTAATTGATAAGTAGTGCTTAAAATAAGGAGTTATTCGATGGATCGCCAGGAAAAACTTAAAGCCCGCCGGACCCAATTGAATCAGCTCATCTGTTAGACTGAGGATCGGTTGGGAGCCCATTCGATCAAAGCGGTTTTAACACAGCAGCCTTTTGCCCTTATAAATGTTAGTTGTGAGTGGACCAAAAATGCCGAAGCAGATAAAAAACGATTTTGAGGAGATGTTCAACAAAGCGTCTTTGGCCCACAAGGAGGGCAGGCTTGCCGAGGCGGAAAAAGCCTATTTGGATATATTGGCGAAAAAGCCGGATTCGGGACAGGCGCTGAATGCACTTGGAACCGTTCTTTTGGACCAGTGCCAGCCGGATAAGGCCAAGGAGGTTTTTGAAAGAGCGGCCAACCTAAAACCTGCCCATTTATCGGCATGCTATAACCTGGGCAGGCTCAAACAGATGGAGAAAGACCACCAGGGCGCCATAGGCATTTACAGGGCCATCGTTAAACAGCAGCCCGGATTTGGTTTGGCATGGAACAACCTGGGGGTGGCATACCGGGAAATCGGGGAGCTGGATGAAGCCATCTCCAGTTTTCGAAGGGCAGTGGCATTCGCTCCTGAGATGGCGGAGGCATGGAACAACCTGGGCGTGGCCCAGGACGAGTTTCATATGATTGAAAACGCCGCAACGTCATACAAAAAGGCCATCGAGATACAACCGCATTATGCGTCCGCCCACTTCAACCTCGGGGTCTCTTTGCAAAAGCGTAAGCGATTCAAGGAGGCCGAGGAGCACTACAACAAAGTCCTGGAGATCAAACCGGATGATGAGGGGGCAAAATTTATGCTCCAAAGCCTGGGCAGATCTGAAGCACCCGATGCCGTTCCGACGCGGCACGTACGCAGGATCTTCGACCAGTGCGCCGGGACCTTTGAAAAAATCCTGGTAAAAGAGCTGGAATACAAAACCCCTGAACACCTCTTTCATCATGTGCGCCCATATCTGACGGAAGATATGGTGGTTCTGGATCTCGGCTGCGGCACCGGTCTGGGCTCACAATTCTACCGGCCATATGCAAAATTACTCATCGGTGTTGATGTATCATCAAAGATGCTCCAAAAGGCTTCGGAGAAAAATATCTACGACGACCTAATGGTCTTTGACATACTTCAAGACTGGAAGTTTTCCCAACCATTTGATCTCATATACAGCTGTGACGTCTTTGTCTATTTCGGGAATCTGGATCCGATCATCCGATCGGCGTCATCCCATCTG
>JASFKE010000385.1:0-4891 GCA_050118795.1 Desulfobacteraceae bacterium
GTATCGAATAAATGATTTTTTCGCGACAGTTTTTTCCATTTGTCCAGCATTGCGTTCAACCGGGAAGGTCAATGTAGCATGAAAGTGTTTCTCGTTGCCGGAGCAAGGCCCAATTTCATGAAAATCGCCCCTCTATACCGGGTCAGCAAGACCGTTGAGGAGGTGACCTGCAAGATAGTCCATACCGGACAACATTACGATTACGAGATGTCACAAGCGTTTTTTGACGATCTTGAATTGCCGGAGCCGGACTACTTCCTCGATGCCGGTTCGGGCAGTCATGCTGTCCAGACCGCCAATATCATGATCGAATTCGAAAAGGTGCTAAAGGGTGAACGGCCGGACTATGTAGTGGTTGTAGGTGACGTGAACTCCACCCTGGCGTGCAGTGTCGTGGCCAAAAAGCAGCTTGTCAAGGTGGCCCATGTGGAAGCAGGCCTTCGCAGCCGGGACATGGAGATGCCCGAGGAGATTAACCGCATAGTCACCGATGCAATTGCGGACTTGTTTTTCGTTACCGAGCAAAGCGGCATCGATAATCTTCTGCAGGAAGGCAAGCCTGCCCCGGCACTGCATCTGGTAGGCCATGTGATGATCGACAACCTGCTACACCAAGTCGAGCGGCTGGCCACCAATGGTGCACAGTCACTGGTCACTTACCCCTTGAAAAGCAAGTATCCGGAATATTGTTTCATGACCCTTCATCGACCGTCCAATGTGGACTCGGAGACAGTTTTCAAAGGCATTGCTGGGGCATTGAATAGAATTGCCGAAGAATTTCCGATTTTTTTTCCAGTGCACCCTCGTACCAGGAAAATGATGGATAATTTCAATATCCGCTTTTCCGATAATATAATATGTCTTAAACCCTTGGGTTTCCGAGAGGCCTTGTATCTGTGGCAGGATGCGGTAGTCGTTATCACTGATAGTGGAGGGTTGCAGGAGGAGACGACGGGTTTGGGGGTACCTTGCGTTACCATTAGGGAGAATACGGAAAGGCCGATTACCGTCCAAATGGGCAGCAATGTTCTGGCCGGGACAAGTCACCATGGGATACTTGCCGCCTTCCGGCATTCGGTCAATAACCGATCAGTGAGGAAAAAACCACCCCTGTGGGACGGCATGGCATCGCATCGTATCTGGGAAATCATGTGTCAGCGAGGCAAACGAAATAGTGACGGCTTATCGGATTAGAAAAACAATGCCTTGAGATAAAATCCTTCAGACAAAAGGATGGAGAAGGGAATTATAAGCGTTGGGAAAGAAATTTCTGATTGTATTAGGCCCCACAGCCGTTTACATAGCGCTGCTTACCGGGATTTACTACAGCACCTATTACTGGTTAATCAGCCGGGACTGGTTTAGAGATGACTACAGTGCTAGTATGCTGATTCCCTTTGTCAGCCTGTACCTGATTTTGGAAAAGAGAGTGGCACTGCGTCATGTTCCACCATTGCCCTCATGGGTGGGAATGGCCGTAATGCTATCGGGCGCCATGCTTTTTTTGATTGGAGAGCTAGGCGGTGAGTATTTTTCACTCTATTTTTCATCATGGTTGTTCATCTTGGGTTTATGTTGGCTTCACCTTGGTTGGAAGAAATTAAAAGTCATCGCATTTCCAATTTTTTTGCTTCTGGCCATGTTTCCATTACCGCACTTTATTCATGGTAAATTATCCTTCAAGCTCAAACTCATTTCTTCCCAAATTGGTGTTAAAATGATGCAGTGGATGGGTATGTCCGCATACCGGGAAGGAAATGTGATCGATTTGGGATTTACGCAGTTGCAGGTTGTCGATGCTTGTAATGGTCTGCGTTATCTGATTCCGCTGATTATTCTGGGGCTGATAATCGCCTATTTTTTCAAGACGGTTTGGTGGAAGCGGCTACTGCTGGTCGCGTCGACCATACCTATTGCTGTATTTGTCAACAGTCTGCGCATTGCTTCGGTAGGAATCCTTTACCAATCCTGGGGGCCTAAGGTGGCCGAAGGTTTTTTTCACGATTTTTCCGGTTGGTTCATTTTCATGCTGACTGTTGGATTGTTATTGGCTTTAATGGGGATCCTGAGAAAGGTTCCGCCAACAACGCCTAACGGATTTAGCAAGGCGGTCGACATTCAAAAGCCCAAAAACGAAGGGCCATTAAAAGCACAGCACCGTGATGGATTTGGCCTCTCAGAGGCCAGTGACGCTAATCAGATTCGTGCGGCCCAGCCCGCCCAATCCTTTGTTTCTCCCTATTTTTTAACTGCTTGCAGCCTGCTGGTGATAACGTTGAGCATTTCCATGTTCATGGATTTTCATGAACAGGTCCCGATCTCGAAGCGATTATCGGAATTTCCCTCTTCGGTGGGGGGGTGGCACGGTGAACAGAGATCAATGGAAGAGAAATTTATAAATGAACTGGATTTGAGCGATTATTTGATTACCGACTATCGTAATGGCGAAAACCGAACCGTCAATTTGTACGTGGCCTATTATGGAAGCCAGCGCAAAGGGGAATCGATCCATTCCCCGGCAACCTGTATGCCGGGCGCCGGGTGGTTTTTTCGTCAATCCGGGTCGGCACAGGTACCCGTGCGGCTTGATGAAAGGAATGCCCTGCCCGTTAAACGAGCGTATATGCAAAAAGGAGATTTTAAGCAGTTGTCTTATTTTTGGTTTCCAATGCGGGGACGGTTTTTAACCAGTGCCTTTGAAATGAAGCTATACAATTTTTGGGATGCCCTTACGCGACAGCGTACCGATGGTGCATTGGTACGAGTGATCACACCAATCTATTCGGATGAAGCCCTTGAACATGCGGAGGTACGGTTGAAGCAGTTTGTCGGTGACATGGTTCCGGTGCTCAATGAGTTCCTTCCGCAGTAGTTTGCATCTGGCATCACCATCCTTTCCACTTATTCAGTTATGATTCTCTTTCCAACATTGATGCTGTCATTGCTAATCACCATTGGCATGATACCGGTGCTGAAGCTGTTTGCACTGCGTTTCAATGCCTTAGACCTGCCCAATCACCGTAAGGTGCACAGTACGCCTATGCCCAAGGTCGGAGGGGTGGCCATGGCGTTAGGTGCGGTAGTGCCTATTTTGCTCTGGTCGCCCAGCGATCGGTTAGTGCACTCCCTGTTGCTGGGATCGGGGGCGTTGGTGGTGTTTGGCTTTTTGGATGATATCAAAGAGATGGATTACCGCGGAAAGCTATTCGGTCAGTTTCTGGCAGCCTTGGTGGTGGTGAGCTATGGTGGACTGTCTATAGACAATCTGGGCGACTGCCTGCCGGATGGTTTCGTCATTGGAAAATGGATTTCAATGCCTCTGCTGATACTGGCCATTGTGGGCGTCACCAACGCCATCAACCTGGCTGACGGCTTGGATGGACTGGCCGGCGGCATCTCGATGATGATCTTTATCTGTCTGGGTTTTTTAGCATACCAAAGCGGCATGACGGCGCTCGCCTTGCTGGCGGTAGCAGTGATCGGGGCCATTTTCGGGTTTCTGCGCTTTAACACACATCCGGCTATTGTCTTCATGGGTGATGCCGGAAGCCAATTGCTCGGTTTCTTGGCCGTTACATTAACGTTACATATTTCCCAATCAAGTGAACCCGTTAGCCGAACATTTCCCCTTTTGCTGCTAGGCTTTCCAATATTGGATACGTTGACGGTCATGATGGAGCGCATCCTTAAAGGTGTGTCGCCTTTCAAGGCAGACAAAAACCATATTCATCACAAATTGATGGGTTTGGGGTTGCAGCACGCCGAGGCGGTCGTCGTGATTTACGCGCTTCAGTTCGGTTTGGTCATGTCAGCCTATCTGATGCGTTTTCATTCAGAATGGACATTGCTGCTAATCTATATGGTCTTTTGCTTCAGCGTACTTTTTGGTTTCTATTGGGCTGGCAGGCACGGATGGACGGTGCCTCGCATCAGTCTGCTGGACAGGTTCATCAAAGGCAATCTGACGGTCATTAAAAAGCGTCAGATTTTGATCAAGGTATGCTTCGGGATGCTGGAGGTAGGCACACCCCTGATGCTGTTTGTCACCTGCCTGACAATAAGACGCATTCCGCTCTATGTGGGCTGGATTGCCTTGGCGTTGACTATGGGGCTGATTTTTGTCTGGTTTGCCCGCCAGAAGTGGATCATGGGCGTGTTGCGACTGGCATTATTTGTCATGATCCCATATCTGGTGGTTCTTGCAGATCTTGACCTTCCTCAATTGGTCAGCCAGCGGTCTCAGCTAATCTACCACCTTGCATTTGCCTTAATGGCGTTCATGGCGGTGATGACACTCAAATTTACACGGCGTCAGAGGGGTTTCAAGGCCAATCCCTTCGATTTTCTGATTGTTTTTATGTCATTAATTATCAGCAGCATTCCTGAAATCCGGAATTCGGTGGAAAATGCATCGCTGATCACCGCCAAACTGATCGCGCTTTTTTTCGCCTTTGAAGTGCTGTTGGGGGAGACCCGGGGTAAGGTCAACAAATTAAGCATATTGCTGGTCATTTCTTTAGGGACCGTATTTGTTAAATCTATTACATAAAACAAGAGAGGTTATGCCATGACGGCAAAATGGATTCGTATCATCAGTGTGATGCTGTGTACGTTCATCTTGGCCGCTTGCAGCAGTCCGGAAGAAAAGAAAGCACGATTTTTTAACAAAGGAAAGGAGCTGTTCGCCAAGGGGGATTATGTCAAGGCAGGATTGGAGTTCAAGAACGCCATACAGATAGATCCAAAGTTTGCGGAGGGCTATCATATGCTGGGTATGGTGGAAATAGAGAATAAGGAATATCAAAAGGCGCATGGTTATCATTCCAAAGCGGTGGAGCTGGATGCCGACCTGCTGGATGCTCATGTTGAACTCGGCAAAATTCTTCTGATG
>JASFKE010000386.1:0-4856 GCA_050118795.1 Desulfobacteraceae bacterium
GTGTCGAACAGATTCAGGGAAAAAAGCATCGGGTCGCAGTATCGGTTGAAAATGGTGGTGAAACGCTATTTCGGGGTGTGTTCGTCTGCTTTGTTTTAGATCGTCACGTTTTATCCAAATAACCCCCATAGCTGCAGTGATGGGGCAACCATATCCATACATATAAAACCTATGGTCATAGAAACCATAGCCAAAAACGAAGGGTGAGGTTCGATATGGGCAAGCGTGTAGGGGTAATTTTGTCCGGATGCGGTGTCTTTGATGGCACCGAGATCCATGAGGCCGTCTTGACCTTATATTTTCTGGAGCTTGCGGATGCGGCGTATGTCTGTGCCGCACCGAACATGGATCAGCTGCATGTCCTCAATCACTTGAATCAGGAGCAGATGGCCGAAACACGTAATGTATTGGTAGAGTCGGCGCGCATCGCCAGGGGCGACATCATCGATCTGAAGGCGCTGGATGCCGATGAAATCGATGCATTGATTCTTCCCGGTGGATTCGGTGCAGCTAAAAATTTGAGTGATTTCGCCGTGAGTGGACCCGATGCAACGGTTCACCCGGAGGTTCAGCGTATTCTCGAGCAGATGCTGGCCAAAGAAAAACCCATTGGCGCCGTGTGCATTGCCCCCGCAACGGTGACACGTGCTTTAGCCCCATACAGGCCCGAAGTCACCATTGGAAAGGATCATGGAACGGCAGCGGCCATTGAGACCATGGGCGGGCATCATCATATCTGCGAAGTGGACAATTTTGTGGTGGATACCCAAAACAAGATCGTCAGCACGCCCGCTTATATGCTGGGTCCGGGAATAACGGATATTGCCAAAGGGATTGAAAAATTGGTGAACGCAGTGCTGGACTTAACTTAAAAGAACAATAATACAAGTTATTTAGTATGCTATATATAAAGGACTGATTTAAAATTTATCAGATTTGAATCAGCCATTTATTTTATAGACTGATATCAATGGGATAATGCACAGTGGTGTTGAGCGCATCGATCAAGCATAGCCGGCAATCCGCCTTTGGCTTCGGGGGTGAAACCATAGCTTTTTTCCCATACCTGGTCATCCTCCATGCATAGATAGGTCGTGATATCCGGGGCCAAATCTTTGATCCAGCGAACCATCGATGCATATAGACGGATGCGAATAGGCTTAAAATAGCGCATTTTCCCATCCAATCCGGGTATGAATTCACCGTAAATGATATCGGAATCGGGAAAACGTTGTTCGATGACAGATTTCAACGCCGGCATGAACCGAAAGGTGCCCAGGCTGATCCAAACCACCGAATCCGCACGGATGCTTCGGAATAATAATTCCAAAACCTGACGATACTCCTCTTCACATCCAGGATAGATCACCATGGGATCAAAATGAAATGCCAGGGGATATCCCCACGACTGGCATTGGGCTGCCGCTGCCAACCGGGCATTGAGCGAGGCCGTGCCACGCTCCTGTGAGCGGATCACACGGGGGGTGTTTAAAGACCAGGAGATGATGGTTTTACGGTTATGCCCCACTGCCCGGAGTCGGTCAATGGCAGTGGTTTTGGTTTTTAATTCCAGTACACAAGAGCTTTGATTTGCAAATTTTTCTATGAGCCGCGGCGTAAGGTCGGACCACTTTTCCCAAATAAGGCTGTCGGTGAACTCACCGGTTCCAATCCTTTTGATGTTGGGTTTATCCAGCGCTTGCTGCTCCAACTCCCCCATAAGGTCATCGTGGTTGACGAAATACTGCAATACCGGCGGATGGAAATAGCTTTGAAGTATGCAGTAGGAGCAATCCATGGTGCAATAAGAACCGATATGCAGAATCTGGTAGTCGCAGCACGTATACGCTTTTGTACCCGGGCACTGTTTTAAGAAAGAGCCTTTGTTGCGCGTCAGCATTAATACCTGCTTGGCTTTTTTGCATGGATCAGAGGCAGACTTGATCTTGTCAAACACTACATTGGCGTCTGACAGGATCTCGGGTTTTAATCCCGATCGCTTGATGAAATTCAGGGTAACAGGCAGCTGCGCAATCTGTGGGTCGATATACAGGTGAGTGATGGGCATGGGATAAATTTTCCAAAGCAAGGATTGGATCAGTGAAGGTGTTACATGAAGTGGGCTATTAAGGGAAGCAGAAAAATTAAAATCACAATTAAAATGCCCGGCAGCGAAAAATGGGCGCGGTACCACGGCTGCCCAGCCAGCTTGGCCTTTCTATATTCTGTCAGATACCAATTTCCCAGAATGGCTGCGGCGATAAGTACTGGCAGATATTGTAAGTTCTTTAGAATCACGATAGTTCCGACCCGGTTTATAACTGACAATACCCCTAAATGTTTTCAATTGGCAATACTTATAAATGGTGATGCCGCGCTTCATAGAAAAAAGGCGGTCACATTTACAATGCTGTATTGCAATACCGCGACAGTCGACAACGCTATCAAAAAACGTTATTTTGAAGTCTATTGCGGCCTACTTTCTTAGCAACGCCATCCTCAAGGTGATGTGCTCACTATCCTTCCAGGGCCAGAATTTGGCAATAATTGAGGCATTTTCGAACTCTTTTTCAAACAAAGTCTGTTCCGGTCGGATCCCTCCTGTGTTGGCAGTGGTTTCAAGATTCTTTTCACTGGGTTCCTGTCCTTCGGGTTTTGAAGGACCTCCAAGAAAAGCGGTCAACACCCGTTGCCACTCCTCAATCTCCTCATTGTGGAAAACGAGCTCTACAAAATCCTCTGAAATGCAGCGTTTTTCAGCAATTTTTAAATCACTGCAGCAATCGATGATCTCTCGAAGTTCCATCGCTCTGTCTTTCTGTTTTTAGTGCAAGTAGCTGGGGGGAGGCGTTTTAGTTTATAGATGCTTGCTCCATCCATTTTTCGCAAAAACTATAAAGAAAACTGACCATTGTGTCAATTCGAAAAATATAGAGCCATGGTTTATTGACATTAGTCGAAAAATGTGCCGTTTCACGTGAAAACACATCTTGTTGTATTAATAGGGGGTTTACAGTGCTATTTGTCGGGTCTTCCAAGGCAATAGGCACAGTTTTATCGAGGGGCGTCTATCTCCCGGAGATGGTCAAGAATGAGTCCGCTAAATTGAACCCCTGCACGTCCTTTAAAAAGCCATCCGAGGTGGATTTGACAGCTGCTGCATATGGCAACCTGCCAAGAGTGGCCGGCAAACCAAGGAAATTCATAGGATGGTGGCCCGATAAAGGAGCACCCTCTGACCATTGCGAAACATCCTATCTCAAAGACTACTCCACTGGGATTGGCAAAAGTGTGCCGGTGGGAGCCGTTTATTGAGGTGCGTTCACTGGGTCGCGTCAAGCGCTGCAAGCACTGACGGCATACAATCCAATGCTCCTCTTCCCCGGATTCCAGATCAGGATAGCCCAGGGAGTCGGGCCTTTTTTTCGGCGCCGGTTCCTTTTTGGATATCAAGGCGTAGGCCGTTATAAAATTGAACGCATTCATTTACGGCCTTCTTCGTTTTTATGAATTGGTTTTTATGATCAAATCCGGGAAAGGATTATGGCCCGATCGAGCTCGTATCGATTCCTGAATTTACCTTTTAAACCTGATCCACCCGTTCCTTCAACTCCTTGCCGCAGCGAAAAAAAGGCAGTTTTTTGGGTTTGACCACTACAGGTTCACCTGTTTTGGGGTTGCGTCCTGTATATGATTTATAATCTTTGACAAATATACTTCCAAAACCTCGAATTTCAACCCTCTCGCCTTTGGACAATGCCTCTGTCATCGTGTCAAAAAAGATATCAACGATTTTCTCGGACTGTTGACGTGTGAACCCATTCTGATTCTTCAAAGCATTGACGAGATCCGCTTTGTTCATTTTATCCTCCTGAATATCAATTAAATCAGCATAATATAAAGAGAAGGGATAAATGTCAACCAAATGAAATTATATTTATTTATTTTTTTGGACAGGCCAGGGCATAAAAAATATTTTTCGATATAAAACAGACTTTTATGGATGACTTCAGGATAGATTCAATATAGCGGTTTTGACGGAGAAATCAATTTAACATACTAAAATATAAATAAATTCACAGTTAATGGGCGATGGGCTGCGAAAACTGCACTGCAAAACCTTCTGAATCGATGCGCACAACGGTGCCGATCGACTTGACAGGTCTCTTCCAGGAAAAAGCCAAAACAATGGTATCACCCTTTTTGGGCCGGTCCTTGCAGCCGATAAAAACACCCTTGGCGCTGATGTTATGGATGAACTCTCGATAGGCTTTGCGGTTGACCACGTAGTCCACCGGAATCATACATCGCCAACGCTTAAAGGATCTTCGGCCGGTCATAAAGACACGATGTGCATACATACCAAGCCTCCTTATGCGTGATAGATTTATGCTGTTTTTGTTATCATCGCTTCCATACTTTCAGAGCAGTGATGGTTGGTGGCCCATATGCAGAACATGTGGACCACCAACCGGCAGAAGAGGAGGTATAGAACAAATGCCTAATCCACTGATATGCAATCATCAAGCCAAAATCCATAGATCAGGTGTTCGTTTCAAATTTCCTGCGAATACAAATGGTTTCATTGAGCAATGATACAGTTGAAAGATGCATCAAGTGGTAATACGACAATAATTTGGCGTCCCATCGAACTCGGTTTGGCCATATAAGAAGGAGAAGTTGCTGGCTTGACGGGCTGGGAACAATCTTTTTGCCAGCTGGAATTAAAAAGGGTTTGCACTCCATGCGGATTGCAAACCCTTTATTAATGGTGCCTAGGGCCAGAATCGAACTGGCACGGTGGATACCACCGAGGGATTTTAAGTCCCTTGCGTCTACCAATTCCGCCACCCAGG
>JASFKE010000387.1:0-4856 GCA_050118795.1 Desulfobacteraceae bacterium
AGCACACCGAACCGCTGCAAGTTCCGGTTCATAATATATCATTATTGTAAACTATAGCCTGTTGCTGAGTTATTGCTGCGAAATAAAAAACCTTAGATTTAAAGGGGGGCAGATGAAAAAACGATTCATTGCGTTGATGGTTATTGCTGTAATTACTGGATTGCCTGTGATTGCAACTGCTGCTGATGAGGCACTACAAGCTGATGAGGCACAAAAAGTTGAAGAGGAGGTCATTGTTACGGGTGTGGCGACGCCAACAACAAAACTGAGTTCATCAAACTCGGTTACTGCATTGCCGGCTGATGATATTGGTGATTATGCGCCGCGTTCAACCGCTGAAATATTCCGCAATCTGCCGGGTATCCAGTCTGAATCATCAAGCGGTGACGCAAACGCCAATATCAAGGTTCGTGGTTTGCCGATCAGTGCAGGTGGTTCGCGTTACCTCTCAATTCAAGAAGATGGTTTTCCTGCATTACTAATTGGTGACCTGGAGTTTGCGACTTCCGACAGTTTTATACGATTTGACAATAATGTTCGTTCAGTCCAATCAATTCGTGGTGGTGCCGGTGCAACGCAGGCTGCAAACTCTCCTGGCGGAATCGTCAACTTTCTCTCAAAAACAGGAGATGAGCAGGGGGGTTCGGTTGGAGCAACAGTGGGACTGGACTATGACTCCAGACGGTTTGACATAAATTACGGTGAACCACTCGATAATGACTGGTTTTATCATGTTGGCGGCTATTTCCGTAAAGGCGAAGGTCCCCGTGATGTGCCGGACGACATGGAACAAGGGTATCAGGTAAGAGCCAATGTTACCAAAGAAATGGATAGAGGCTTTGTCCGCGCCTTAGTTAAGGTTCTTGATGACCGTGCCCCTACCTATATGCCGATCTTTGCAAGGTGGAATGGTTCTGATTACGAGGAGGTGGGCACAGATTTTGGTGACGGCACCCCCCATATGGAAGGAAGTGATGTCATTAACAGGGAAGACGGTCGTGAGCGGACAAGTCTGACAAAGGGTTTTGAAGCCGTCGTTAACAGCATTGGCTTTGAGGGTGAGTTTGATGTAGCCGAATCTGCCACGCTTGGTTTTAAAGCCAGATATGCTGATATCTCCGGCCACTTTGTAGCACCTTTCCCGGCACAAATTACCGATAACGGTGATGGTACTTATGACGCATCATATCACTACTTCAACACCAAGTTGGATAGCCTGGACAACATTTTTGCAGATTTTAACGCCAAATACAAATCTGAGTATGTAAATATCAAAGGTGGACTCTACTACGCCACGCAAGAATATGATGCTCAGTGGGGATGGAACCAATATGATACCGAGTGTGGCGGGGATCCAGCCGATTGGGATATGACGCCGGGACATCCTATTTGGGGAAATTGTTGTTCACGAAGCTATGACATTGATATTACAAATATGGCACCCTATCTTTCAGCTACAGGTGATATCGGCGAAAGCATTACCTGGGACGCCAGTGTTCGTCACGATATGTGGGAGGTGGACGGTACCTACGCAATGTCCGGCCCGGCTGATGCAGATGGTTATCTGACGTATGGTGATCCTAGTCCTTATGGCTATGACCTTGCATACACGTCATACTCATTGGGCATGAATTACGCTCTAAATGATGACATGGCAGTCTTTGGCAATTATTCAAAGGGTGGTAGTGCAACTGCTCCAACACGTGTAGACACGAATTTCTACGACGAAAATGGAGATCTCACAGACGATAAGGCAGGCTACAGTACTGTCGATATGTATGAATTAGGTTACAAGTTCCAAGGTGGCAATGCTGCTGCGTATGTGACCCTTTTCTATGCTGAGACAGAAGAATCCGGTGGTTACGAAGTAACGTCACAAACGTCAATTCAAAATTCATACGAATCAAAAGGTGTGGAAGTCGAAGGTTTCTATGAAATTGGTGCGGGTTTTGCGATCCGCGGTAGTATCACCCTGACAGATGCTGAAATTACAGATTCAAACACTGAAGCTAATATCGGCAATAAACCTCGTCGTCAAGCAGACTATATCTTTAATATTACGCCCTCGTATACAATTGGAAACCATAACGTGGGGCTTAATTTTGTTGGAACGGATGAAGTCTTTGTTGGGGACAATAACGAGGCAAAATTCGATGCCTATATGGTGACCAATCTGTTTTACAACTGGCGGATGGATAACGGGATCAGCCTTGGCCTGAATGCCAACAATCTGTTGGATGAAGTAGGCTTCACCGAAGGTCAAGAGGGAGGGCCACTTGCTGATGGCGACCTGGTAGCAATTCGTCCGATCAATGGCCGCACGGTTTCTTTGACCTTAAGCATAGACCTCTAAACCAGACAACTACTCCCGCACTTTCGTGCGGGAGTAGTGAAATTGAACTGAATTTATTAGAAGCCATTTCAAAACCTACTTAACACAATTTGTGGTTTTTGCTAAATCGACCACAATAGATTAGGTTTCGAAATTGCTTCTAGAGAAAAGTTTTGTTATGCATTAAAGTATTAATGGTAAAGAATGTATATATAAGGACTGGGGTGAACTCGAAGGACTTTTATTTCCCCAAAACAATGAGTGCGCAGAGGATAGATAGCATATGAATAAGAAAATTAAGCTAATTTTTACGTCCTTGATGCTGGTTTCATTCCTATCAGGATTCGTGCAGGCAGGAACTCCGCTCGAGGGGATTGGAAAAATCGGTGAAAAGAAAATTTCCGAAGCTAAAAAATCCCAACAAAAGATCGATAAGGTTGTTGAAGGGGCTCAAGAGCGTCTTATCAAATACCGTGCGTTATTAAAACAGATCGAGGGACTAAAGGCATACAATGAACAGCTGTCTATTCAGGTTGCCAGCCAGGAAAGCCTTATTGGACGTTTTGAGAAATCCATATCGCAGGTCTCATTGATTGAGCGCCAAATGTCTCCGCTGGTGATAAAAATGGCAGATAGCTTGAATGAATTTGTGGAAATCGATATCCCTTTTCATACAACAGAACGCCGTGAACGCATGGCATTTATCAGGGATAGCCTGAATGCGCCAGACATAAGTGTCGCTGAAAAATATCGCCAAGTGATAGAAGCATACCTGATAGAAAATGAGTATGGCCGCAAGGTTGACACTTATCAAGATATCGTTGATTTAAATGGTTCACGGCAGGAAGTCGACATACTTCAGGTAGGCCGTGTAGCCCTGCTATGCCAGACAAAGGATACGAAAACTTCTGCACGCTGGAACAACGCAGATGAGAAATGGGATGTGCTGGACAATTCCACATACCGTAACACGATTCGCAAAGGTATAAAGATGGCAAAGAAACAGGCGTCGATCGACATATTAACCCTGCCAATTTCTGCTCCGGAGGCTGTGAAATGAAAATAGGTATTAAAAAACTCAAAGCCGGTTTAATTGCTGCTTTTGTTATTGGCGGAGTCATAGCTTCTTCGCAGCTTCAAGCGGCCGAAGCCTTAAATACCAAGCAGCTGCTGCAAGAGGTTAAGGAGGGGCGTAGTCGTGATGCGGCCGAAAACAGGCAGCGAGAAAAAGCATTTCTGGCTGAAAAAGCTGAACAGGAAAAGAAAATAAAGCAGGCGCAAGCCGAGATCGCCAGCTTGGAAGCCAAGAGTGACAAGCTCGAGGCCTTGTTCAACAAGAATGAGGTTTTGGTTGAAGAAAAGCGTAAGCAGCGCGACGAAAGGCTGGGCGCGCTTAAAGAGTTGTTTGGTCATCTGACTGGAGCGGCTGGCGACATGCGCAGCCGTTTCCGTAATTCTATTACAACCAGTCAGTTTAAAGAGCGCGAAGTGTTTTTAAATGAACTTATCAAGAAAATGAACAGCGACACTGATTTGCCTTCAATAGAAGAGATAGAGCGAGTCTGGTTTGAACTTCACAGAGAGATGACTGAATCCGGCAATGTTGTTAAATATTCGACAACTGTAGGTACAGAGCAGAACAGGGAAGTTGTTCGCATTGGCTTGTTTGGACTTGTTTCAAATGGTGATTACCTGGCCTATGATCCAGATACACGCAGTGTCTCCGTCTTGCCCAGACAGCCCGCAGGGTTGGCCAAGGGTGCGAAGCAGCTTCAGTCAGCTTCCTCCGGCTATACGCCTGTAGGTATCGACCCTACGGGTGCCGTAGGCAGTGGTTTCCTAAAGGCGATTATCAATACACCGACCTTGCAGGAGCGCTGGCACCAGGGTAAAATCGTCGGATACATCATAACGGGCATTGGTTGCGTTGCCTTGCTGGTGGCATTATGGCGATTTATTGCGCTGTTTATCATTTCATCTTCCATCCGTAAGCAGATCAAAAGCGAAAAAATCATGACCAACAATCCACTTGGCAGGATATTCAAGGTTTCTGATGATCACAAAGACGCTGATACTGAGGACCTGGAGCTGCACATGGGTGAGGCAATTCTCAAAGAACGCCCAAAAATTCTTTCCGGCCTATCCGTGTTGAAAATATTTTCAATGGTGGCTCCATTGATGGGTCTGTTGGGTACGGTGACCGGTATGATTATCGTCTTCCAAGCGATAACGATATACGGTGCAGGTGACCCCAAGGCAATGGCGGGTGGTATTTCCAGTGCCCTGGTAACTACGGTGCTTGGTCTCACAGTAGCTATTCCAACGCTGTTGCTGCACACCATACTTAACGGGAAAGCTCGCCAGGTACTGCATATCCTTGAAGAGCAAAGTGCTGGCATTGTCGCGTCCAGGGCAGGAAAGTAACTACATTGTGTCGGTAAAAACAGGAGAAAGTCATGCCGATTTTTTTGCTAGATGCGCAGGAAGCGATTAACAAATTTTTCAACTCGGGCGGCCCAGTACT
>JASFKE010000388.1:0-4851 GCA_050118795.1 Desulfobacteraceae bacterium
GGCTACTTTATCAAAAATGCACCATTGGCATCTGCTTTGCAAGCCGTGGATTCCACCATGGCATGATTCTCCAGTGGCATCATAACCAATTCGCTGGATCATTGCCGGATTCATATATTCAATTTTGAAGTGCGGTGAGCAAATGTACAAAGGATCAGTAAATGATTCCATCATGGAGCGATATTTCTCCTCACTTTCCCTAAGCGCTTTCTCCACCTGTTTGCGTTCGCTGATGTCATTTTGAAGCTGCTCATTGACTTGGGTCAGTTCGGCAGTGCGTCGTTCCACCATCTGTTCCAAATAGTCACGGTAGTCCCTTGCCTCTTTCTCAGCCTGTTTGCGCTTTGCACTTGCATTGGCAATTAAAAAAACGCCTAAGGCCAGTAGAACAAGCATGACGGCATACAAGAACAACATTCTAATTAATAGCGGGTTCTCTATCCAAGACAGATCCGTTGGCGCAATATGAGATACCAGCTTCCAATTGTATTCACCGCCTTCGATCCGTTTTTCGCTCCCTTGGTTGGGTATTCCCGAACCGGTGCTCGATACCTGCGCTTCGGTAAATGGTCTTATGGTTGTAAACGTGAATACACCATCAGCACCGGAGAGTTGTCCTGACTCAACTTTCGAGATCTTTTGCCAGGCCCCAGGGTAGCGCCTGACAAAGGTCCGGTCTTTTTTATTTTTGTACATGAATCCCCACTGCTCGTCACGATCCGGGCCGTGGAGAAAATAGCCGTCGGAATTTAGAAGGATAAATGTACCTGCACCTTTTTCCGCCCCCCCTTTAAGGGTGTCAAGCAGGTTGGTGCCCAGGTAGTTGAGCAGCACCACCCCCCTTTTGTTACCCTTGCCGTCAAACACCGGCGTACCAAAACGGATCATGGGTTTGAGTGGCCGTTCAATTTCCCCATGCTCAATATTGAGGTCAAATGGCGATACGAAGACTTCATCTTTTGAAAGCACAAAGGTGTCATTAAAATAATAGCGCTCTCCCTTGAACTGAAGATTCTTATTTGGGACAATGCCGGGATTGCCGTCATTGAAATTTACGCGCAATGACTCCATTCCTCGATCATCCAATAAGCGCACCTGGTCGTATATCCTTTTGATTTTGGAGAACCATAGAAACTCTTTGGCCAAAGATTCTCTGTGCCGGCTCAAACCGGTATTTAGAAACCTGCGCAGCTCGTAGTGTTTGGATACGGTGAGGACATCCGTTGCGATTGTTTGGATATAGCGGCAGATGACCCTCTTTTGGGTATTCAGTCGGTTGGCCTCTATCAGCATTATTACCGTTTGCTGTTTTCCGGTCTCTTTGAAATATAAAATTGCCAGAACAGCTCCCACCAGGATCGCTATAAGGATAAATAGCGCGAAAAAGGGCTTGGCGACACTCCACAAATTTATTTTTTTCGACGACGGGGTATTCGCTGTGTCACACATTTTTCATCCTCTGAAGCAGCAACAAACTATAGGTTTTAAAAGAGAAGATTGCCTGGGGATGGAAATTAAAGGCAATTATACTCTAATATGCGTAAAACACAAGCTTTAGGGCGCTGGAAGAAAATAGGGGCCCCCACCTTGCTTGTCTTTGAGCCCGTCTACGGCGTTACACCTGGTGTGCACCGGCGGATAGGCTTGTAGAAAGACCCGAATCGCGTTGTTTTGCGCAATCCGGGGGCCCGTGTTTTCTTCCAGCGTCCTTAGGAACAATTTTAGCGATACCGTCGCTGCAGCGCCTCTGAATATTATGAAAAAAGTGTTGACACCTCCGTGATTACATGTAATTTTGCATTAAATGAGGCATATCGCATCATCTACCAATAAAGCCGGATGATTTTCAGTCATCTGTGACCCCATATGTCCCTTACATGCAAGGCGTGGTGCTTGGTGTCATGGGATACCAAAGGAGGAGCCAATATTAAATGAAACCGATCAAGACCAAAGATAATACCGTACTCAGGGCGCTTGGCCTCGGGGGTTATTTCGGCGGCGGCGCAGAGGGTATGGTGGATGTCAAAGATGGCAAGATCGTGCGTGTCCGCCCTATGAAATATGGGTGGAAGTACGACAAGTCCGAGGTGCGCCAATGGAAAATCTCCCGTAATGGAAAGTCCATCGAGCCTTCATGGCAATCGCTGCCCGGTCCGTTTTCCCTGGCCTACAAGAAACGCGTTTACTCTCCAAACCGGATTAAATTTCCCATGAAACGGGTGGATTGGGACCCCGATGGTGAGCGCAACACCCAGAACCGCGGCAAGAGCAAATTCAAGCGGATCAGTTGGGATGAAGCCACCGATATTATATCCTCAGAGATCAAGCGGGTTCACAAGAAATACGGCCCCCACTCCATCCTGCTCCAGGGGGACGGCCATGGCGAATGCAAGACATTGAACACGCCCCACGGCCATCCGGGGGTTCTGCTCGAGTATTTGGGGGGCTTTACCCTTCAGGTGCGCAATCCGGACAGTTGGGAGGGATGGTACTGGGGGGCCAAGCATGTTTGGGGACAGGGCGCCCAGGGTATCATGTTTCCAGCCGCCAATATTGTCAAAGACACCACCGAGAACGCGGATATGGTGCTTTTCTGGGGATGCGATCCGGAGACCACTCCTTGGGGGTTTACCGGCCAGTTCGCCAGCCGGCTGTGCTATTTCTGGTCGGAAGTGGGGATCAAACAGGTCTATATCTGTCCTGACTTGAACTACGGCGCGGCGGTCCATGCCGACAAGTGGATTCCGGTGTTGCCCAACACCGATGCGGCCCTGCAACTGGCCATCATCTATATGTGGGTCACCGAAGGCACCTACGACAAAGAATATGTCAAGACCCACGCCATCGGCATGGAGCAGGTCGAGGAGTATGTTCTGGGCAAAGAAGACGGCGTGCCCAAAACACCGGCGTGGGCCTCGGGCAAATGCGGCGTGCCCGAATGGACCATAAAGGCCCTGGCCCGGGAGTTTGCGCAGAAAACCACCTCCATCGCCCACTACTTCGGAGGCGGCTTCATTCGGGGCCCCTTTTCCCATGAGCCGGCGCGGCTCGAGTGTATCCTGTTGGGGATGCAAGGCTTGGGCGGGCCGGGGGTGCACCAGCACCAGCTGACCTATTTCGGCATGCCCAGGGCGGAAGGCATGTCCGGTACGTTTTTCTGGAACCCGGAGATCGAAGAGCGGCTCGCCTTGCCGGTGCTCTCTTCTGTGACGGCGTGGCAGCAGCAGGTTATCCCCAAGACCTTGATTCAAAAAGCCATCGACCACGAAGGCCCGGTGACCTTCCGCGGTACGGGTGCCCAGAATGCCCTTGTACTGGACCAATTCAACGAGCACACCTTTCCCATATCCAAGGAGCAGGGCGGCAGTGAACTGCACATGATATGGACCGATTCACCGTGCCGGATAACGTGCTGGAACCACGGCCACAAAACAGAGCTGGCCATGCGCAGTCCCAAGATCGAGACCATTGTGGCGCAGCATCCCTGGTTTGAAAACGACTGCCTCTATGCGGATATCGTCTTGCCCGCCAACACCTTTATGGAGGTGGACGATATTCTCACCAATATCAGGCAGGGGACCCAGCAACCCAATATCATGATCGCCGACAAGGCCATCGAACCCGTTGGTGAATCCAAGAGCGACTCGGAAATTGTATTGGAGATCAGTAAAAAGTTCGAGGATTTGGAAGAAGATCTCACAGAGGGAATGACCACCCTGGATATGCAAAAGAAGATATGGGAGTACATGGGGGGTGAAAAACTCGTAAGTTGGGAACAACTTCTGGAAAAGAAGTACTGGGTTTACAACACTGCAGAAGACTGGGAAGAAGATCCCCCGGGATTCCGCAATTTTTATGAAGATCCGGAGAAGTTTCCGTTGGCCACTCCGACGGGAAAGCTGGAGTTCTATTCCGAATCCTTGGCAAAGGCCTATCCGGACGACAAAGAGAGGCCGCCCATACCCAAATGGATCGAAAAGAGCCACAACCATGACGAAAGACTTTCCAGCCACCGGGCCAATATGTTTCCCATGCTGATGATGTCCAACCACGGCCGCTGGCGGGTGCACGCCCAGTGCGATGATATCACCTGGACCCGTGAAGCGCCGACGTGCAAAGTCACCGGGCCCGATGGTTACAAGTACGAACCGTGCTGGCTGCATACCTCGGAAGCCGAAAAACGGGGCATCCGGCACGGCGACATCGTGATGATTTATAATGAGCGCGGTATTGTACTCGGCGGTGCCTATGTCACCGAGAGGCTGCGTCCGGGGGTGGTCTACATGGACCACGGCGCCCGGCACGATCCCCTGATCACCGGGCAGGTCGAGCGTGGCGGCGCCATCAATACGATTACGCCTGAAGCCATCACCTCGGAAAATTGTGTGGGGCAGATCGCCGGCGGCTATCTGGTGGAAGTGGCCAAAGTGACCGGCCGGCAGTGGGATCAATGGCGTCGTGAAAACCCAGAAGCCTTTGAAAGAGAGTACGACCCGGCCGCCGGATTGCGGGTGGACGCCTGGATCGAGAAAGGTGAGAAATAATGAAGGTATTTGCCATAGACCTGAGTGTCTGCAACGGCTGCTACTGCTGCCAGATCGCGTGCAAGGATGAGCACGTCGCCAACGACTGGACGCCCTACGCCAAACCCCAGCCCGACACGGGTCAATTCTGGATCGGGTTGACCGAACTGGTGCGCGGCCAGGTGCCCAAGGTGAAAGTGACCTACATCCCCAAGATGTGCCACCACTGCGACGAGGCCCCGTGCATCGAGCAGTGCGAGGTGGAGGCGATCTACCAGCGCGATGACGGCATGGTGGTGATCGATCCGGACAAGTGCACCGGCTGCAA
>JASFKE010000389.1:0-4843 GCA_050118795.1 Desulfobacteraceae bacterium
ATTCAATAGTATTAAAAATGGTATCATCTGGAAGAAAATGGATCTTTGTACCGCTTTTTTCTGTTTTTCCGATGATCTCTAATTCGGAAGTTTTGGTTCCGGTTTCAAATGATTGGTGGTAGATGTTACCGTCTTTATAAATTTCAGCTTCAAAATGGGATGAGAGCGCATTAACAACCGATACCCCAACGCCATGCAGACCACCGGAAACCTTGTAGGTGTCGTTGTCGAATTTTCCACCGGCGTGCAGTTTGGTTAAAACGACCTCTACGGCCGGAACGTTTTCAGTTTTATGAATACCAACGGGTATCCCTCTGCCGTTATCTTCTACGCTGACGCTGTTATCCGTATGCACCGTTATGCGAATAGTATCGCAATGCCCGGCCATGGCCTCATCGATACTATTGTCCACCACTTCATATACCAAATGGTGAAGTCCGGCTACATCCACATTTCCAATATACATAGAAGGTCGAAGCCGTACCGGTTCCAATCCTTCTAAAACATCTATACTACTAGCATCGTATTTAGTTTCCATTATACTCTCATCGGCATGATTGCACTTAAATATGATTTATCATCAATCCCCTCTACAAGACAGGGTTTGTCGTCACTCACCAAATTCAGGATTAATTTTTCATCATCTATACAATTCAATGCATCTATAAAAAATTTAGGGTTAAAAGCAGCTTCAATTTTACCGCCTTGGTACTCAATTCTCATATCTTCTTTGGACTCACCGATATCGGGGTTCGTGGCATTGATAACCAATTCGTTGGCATCAAATTTAAAAACAACAGCCCGATAGCTATCATTACATAAAATAGACATCCTTTTGAGCATATTCAAAAATTTATCTTTTTCCATCTCTATACGATATCCGTCTTGACGAAAAATGATATCCTCATATTTTGGAAACTTGCCTTCCAACATACGGATATATAGTTTTTCATCACTGCTCTGAACCATGAAATAACTGCCTTGAACGGCTATTTTCACCAAACCGGCCGAATCCAAAAATTTACTAATTTCATGAAGCCCCTTTTTGGGTATCAGAACGCTGTCACCGACCGGCAGTTCCACCCCCTCGGGCGGTGCAAAATCAAATTTGGACAATCGGCTGCCATCTGTGGAGACCATACGGACCGTAACAGGATCCTGGTCCGTCAGACGCTCAAAATAGATACCGTTGATATGGGCTTTTTTATCCTCACCAATACCGCTGACCACAATGGTCTTATCAATCATCTTTTTTAACAGGGGCGATTTCACATCAAAAAAATCAGCGGCCTCCAATTGCGGCGTGGGGGGAAAATCTTCGGGATTCATGGATTTTAGGTAATATTGAACCTTTTGATTGCTGATATCAATGATGCGATTGCCTTTTTCTTCAATGGATATTTCTGAACTTGGAAATTCACGCACGATCTCATAAAATTTACGAGCGCTGATAGCTATGGTGCCCGGCACTTCGACAACAGCCGAAAAATTGCCTTCGTAGCCTGTCTCCAGATCTGTGGCAGTCACGTGAATGCCGCTATCGTCAGTGTTAATTAAAATACACTCGGTAATGGCCAAACTGCTGCGACGTCCCGCCAATCCCTGGACTTTGGAAAGAACATCAACAATGTCACTTTTCTGAATTGTAAACTTCATCTTTATATCCCTATCTTTATTTTTTAAAAGATTATTATTAATAAATAGGGTCTGTTCATATCCTGATAAAAATTTATAATCTTGATTTTATTTAAAATTTTTGCAATTTGGCTGTCTATACATATGTTGATAACTTTCTTAAAACTGCTCAGTTATGAACAAGGCCCAAAAAAGTGTTCATAACTTCGCATTTGTGAACATTTTGTCCATACCGTTTTTGACATGTCCATGGTGATATTCCGGGCCTGATTGAATTCCCTGGCCGCCATCGTTTATGATACTGAGGTTTGTATCCACTTCATCATATTTGATTTGGTGTCGTTCCACCCTTCGGATAGACGCAATACAATGAAATTTCGATAGAGCGCATCGATAAATTGAAAAGGTTTTTCATAGAGATACAATTTATCCAAGATCAAACCCTCCATATCTTCCTGTTGTTCGGCAGCAGCGGTCTCCGGCAGCTTGATGCCGGAAAAGTTCAAGCTCTCCCCTTTTATGGAAAATTGCCACTGTAGTGAGCCGCTTTTGAATATCAGGCTGATATCTGTAACCAGCGCGCCTTTGCTCAAAGCCAGCAAACCTTCTTCCAGGCCGACGGCATCACCCTTGATGGTGATGGACTCTTTGCCGTTGGCCCACCGGTTAACGAGAACCATTTTATTTCCGACAGCTAAGTCAAGGGTATCCTCGCCACATTGTTGAATGACTTTCTCATCATTTTCAATGAGGTACCAGATCCAAGTTAAAAATTCATTTCCCAGAAAGGTGTAATTGTTGTAGGCAACTGCAATATCAAGCATAGCGCGTTAATTATCATTTTGGCTGGCAGACAGTTTATGTAGTAAATCCTGCTCTTGGGGAGACATACGCGGATCCAGCGCAGCCATGGTGTAAGGGATCGAACGCACAAGACTCACTCCAAACGATTTTAAAAACAGGGTTTCCAACGCTTCATTGGCGCTTTTCAGATTGCTGAAAAACCACACTTCACCGAGCTCATATTGCCACAGCACATCATATACATTGGGTGTACTCGGCATTTTAAGATTCAGCAGATTGACCACATGATCCTTCACCATTCGTTTCTCATTGGCGGATAGAAATTCACGCCCCGAATCTTTGAGCCGTTTGGCCGATTCAATGGAAAAATGTTTTTGAACCATTTTGGTGGGAATGGATTTTTTATCGACCCTTAAAGCAAAAGCGATATAAGTGCCGATCATGAAACTGGATCCTTCAAAGTCAGAATTGAAAGGATCCTGAAAGCTGGCCCAACCCGCTGCCTGATCAGATGGATTGTCATCAATATCGGAGATGGTATTTTTTTTTAAACCTGCAGCGATGGTCTCGATGATCGGATCTTCGATTTTTCCATCCACTTTGTAGCGGGTCAGAGATGTGGTTGCCGATAAAAGCCCCATAAGTGTTCCTAATACAATATATAGTGTCTATATAACATAAAATTGCGTAAATATAGCTGTTATCCCCTTATAAGACAAGGTATTTTTTGATGGTGAAGAGCGCTATTGTAATACGGCGATGACCAACAAAGCTGTCCAGATTAATTATCTCAAAGCCTATATGAATTCCACTTGAGGATAACGCCCTGTTTTTGATACATTGCGCGGCATGAATTTTATTGCGGATTTTCATATTCACTCCAGATATTCCCGGGCCACGGCGCGTGATCTCGATTTTGAGAATCTTTATATTAACGCCCAGATCAAAGGGATTACAGTGGTCGGCACCGGAGATTTTACCCATCCGGCCTGGTGGCAGGAGATTCAAGACAAGCTGGTCCCGGCTCAAGAGGGACTCTTTGAGCTAAAACCGGACATTGCCCGGTCCTGTGACGAAAAAGTGCCGCCTGCATGTCGCCGGCCGGTGCGATTTATGCTGGTCACTGAGATCAGCAACATTTATAAAAAGAGAGAACGCACCCGAAAAAACCACAATCTGGTGTTTATGCCCCACTTAGAGGGTGCCGAGTCCTTCAACCGCCGCTTGGATGCCATAGGCAATATCCAATCCGACGGCAGGCCTATCTTAGGTCTGGATGCCCGCAATCTACTGGAGACTGTCCTGGAGACGGCTGATGATGGCTACCTGGTGCCGGCCCATATCTGGACCCCCTGGTTCTCTTTACTGGGGTCCAAGTCAGGGTTTGATGCCGTTGAGGAGTGTTTTGAGGATTTAACCGGCCACATATTTGCTCTGGAGACCGGTTTGTCGTCCGACCCGCCCATGAATTGGCGTGTATCGAATCTCGATCGCTACACCCTGATATCCAATTCCGACGCACACTCCCCATCGAAATTGGGAAGGGAAGCCAATCTTTTTAATACCGAACTCAGCTTTGACGCCATACGTCATGCTATGGAAAGTGGTGATCCCGATCGGTTTTTAGGGACCATCGAGTTCTACCCGCAAGAGGGCAAATATCATGTGGATGGTCATCGAAAGTGCAGCTTTCGCAGCGATCCTGCCAAAACCCGTGAATTGGGAGGCGTTTGTCCGGTGTGTGGTAAAGCCCTCACCCTGGGTGTGCTCTACAGGGTTGAGGAGTTGGCTGATCGTGATGAAGGGGCATATCCAGCCTTACACAGCCCTTACTACAACCTGATTCCCTTGGAACATCTGCTTTCGGAGGTGTTGCAGGTGGGACCCAAAACCAAAAAGGTCGGCCAGGCCTACTATCAATTGATTCAAGCCCATGGATCGGAGTTTGATATTCTGCGCCACGTTCCCAAAGCGGTATTGGAAAAAAACCACACGCCTTTGCTGGCCGAGGCGATAATGCGTATGCGGCAGGGCCGGATTGTTTTTGATCCCGGCTATGACGGTGAGTTTGGGCGCTTGCGTATTTTCGATCCTTCCGAACGTGACACACTTCAGGGGCAACAAAGGCTTTTTGATGAGCCGCAGAATCCGCTGGGAGCGGCCAAAAAACTTTTTAAAAAGGAGCCTATAAAAACTGATGGTAAACCCATTTTGCAAAAATCCCGGAGCATCGCGGACGACAAAGCCGTTCCGCCTCTGTTTTCGCAATCCCAAGCAACCGGGTTTCAGCTCAATAAAGAGCAGCAAGCGGCTGTTGAATATACCCGTGGCCCTTTGTTGATATGCGCCGGTCCAGGGACCGGTAAAACCCGCACCATCACCTGTAAAATGGCTGCGCTGATTG
>JASFKE010000390.1:0-4814 GCA_050118795.1 Desulfobacteraceae bacterium
CAGGCTCAAATGGCCCATCGTCAATCTGGTGATGGGCGTCGTTCTGGGGGAGATCATGGAGAACCGGCTGCGGGAAACCCTAAGCCTGGGGGACGGCAGCCTCTTCATCCTCTTTGAACGGCCCATTTGTGTCTTTCTGATGGCCCTGACCGGCCTGATCATATTTATGCCAACCGTCATCGAAAAGAGAAAAGAGAAGAAAAGGTTAAAGGAGCAGTAAATGACCTATCCGAGCGTCTATCCAACCGGAGCCACGATTTATAACAAAGATAAATGCTTCAACGGGTATACCGTTTTCCAGGCCAAAGAGCTGGGTGCCCTGATAATCGACATGAACGGAAGAGAAGTCCGCTTGTTTAAAGGACTTCACGGATTTCCCAACAAACTGCTCAAGGGCGGCTATATATTGGGGCACACGGGTGAGCGCTCCACCGTGTACGGCATGCAGGACTACAGGGACCTGATCCAGGTGGACTGGGATGGTAATGTCGTCTGGAAATTCAATGAATACGAATATATCGAAGATCCGGGCGAAGAGGCCCAGTGGATGGCCCGCGTCCACCATGACTACCAGCGCGAGGGGAACCCGGTGGGTTATTTTGTACCGGAAATGGAGGCTGCCACAAAGAGCGGCAATACCATGCTGCTTGGGCATAAGAACCTGGTAAACAAAGCTATCTCGGACAAACTGCTCCTGGATGATACGATTTATGAGGTAACCTGGGACAAAGAGATCGTTTGGGAGTGGGTCTGCTCGGATCATTTTGAGTCCTTCGGCTTTCGCGAAGATGCTAAAAGCAGCCTGTCGCGGGATCCCAATATGCGTCCTACCGGGGGCGGCATGGGGGATTGGATGCATCTCAATTCCATGTCCCTTCTGGGGCCCAACAAGTGGTACGACAACGGCGATGAACGCTTCCACCCGGACAATATCATCGTGGACGGCAGAGAGACCAATATCATCTTTATCATCAGCAAGGCCACCGGGGAGGTCGTCTGGAAGGTCGGGCCCTATTATGACGACACCCCTGAAAAGGAGCTGGAGTGGATTATCGGCCAGCACCATGCCCACATGATCCCAAAAGGGTTGCCCGGTGAAGGCCATATCCTGGTGTATGACAACGGCGGCTGGGCCGGCTACGGCAGTTGTCATCCGGCCAGCATGTCCGGTGCGAAAAATGTGTTGCGCGACTATTCCCGCGTGCTCGAATTCGACCCCGTGACATTGAAGATCGTCTGGCAGTATACACCCCACGAAGCCGGGCTGGTGCACCCCACGGACAGCAACCGGTTCTACAGCCCCTTCATCAGTTCCGCCCAGCGCCTGCCCAACGGCAATACTTTAATCACCGAAGGCAGCGGCGGCCGGATCATAGAAATCACCAAGGCCTATGAGGTGGTCTGGGAGTATATCTCTCCCTACTGGGGCCGGCACTTTAGAATGAACATGGTCTACCGGGCCTATCGGTATCCCTATGATTACATTCCTCAACTCGACCCGCCCAAAGAGGTCAGTATCGAAGCCCTTGACGTCACCCGCTTCAGGGTGCCTGGAGCATCGCCCAAAGGAGCTCTTTCCGAGATTTCAGTGGATGGCGTGATTCCATACCAAAGCTCTTCGGCCCTGTGCGTCATATCGGATACGGATGATGCCTGACAGCCTCTTTCAATCCATCTTATGAAAAAGAGGTCTTCCCGGGGACGGAGCCCTGCCCTGGGAAGACCATCTATTCGATGGTGGCAGCACCCCAAGCGCAGATCCTGCCTCCGTGCCGGCCTCTTTGCACCTCTTTTTGGATAATTTTGTATTTCTTGAACAGATCCCTTGACATACCGGCAGGGCGACTTACAATTTTTCTCAATGCAACAGGCATGAAGAGCGGCGTTAGGGAACTGGCCCAGTGATCGCCCGGCAACCTTTCTTCCCCAAGGTGCTAACTCCAGCCCAAAATGGGAACATGTGGTCTTGTTGACAAGGGAAAACCTATTCTCTTTCCTGAGAAATTTTCACTTCACCGCGACCTGCCCATAAATAAAATAACATTCGCTCAAAGAGCAGTGCAACGCGTACGCTTTAGAGATCATCGAAATCGGTTTTCATCCGATCCTTGAAAAATGCTGTACGATTTTCAACGATTACAACTATGCGTCATCGATGTATCGGGCAGAGGATGATCTTCAATGGATCGTGTCCCAGAGAAAAAAACTCGACCAACGCGTGTTTCATGACCGACTGGCCGCGGCAGTGGCCGGGGTTCATCCAAACCTGGATTTCAGCGCGCCCTTGGCTTACCAGGGGCTCGATTCGCTGGGATTTGTCAGGCTTGCAACGGCCCTGGAACCGCTGTTCCCGACACTGGCGCCCCAGGATTTTTATCGATACAAGACCATCGACCAGTTGGTGGAGCGCTTTGGAGTATGGAGGCGACAGATCCTCTGTCTACTACCCCACCGGCACCAATCCGAGCATCATCGCTGCCAGAATCAGTTACCAATACGACTTGCGGGGGCCCAGCTGGGTCTCCAATACGGCCTGCTCCTCTTTCCTGGTGGCGATTCACTATGCTGCCAAAGACATTGAAGCCGGGCGCATCGATTTCGCCATTGCCGGCGGTGTGAACATGCTGCTCGATCCTGCCTTTACGCAGTCCATGCGAAGTTCCGGATTTCTCTCCAAAGAGAACCGGTGCAAAACCTTCGATGATTCGGCCGACGGGTATGTCCGTGCCGAAGGGGGAGGGCTGGTCCTTTTGGCAAACAAGACGCTGGTGGACAACTATTACGCCACCATCGCGGCTCATCCGTCAATCAGAACGGACGCCGGGCGCAGTTGATCACCGCGCCCCACCCCGCGGCTCAGCAAGAGTTGATTCACTATCTTCAAACAGCGCGACAGGCAGTTGCCGAGCCGGACAAGGCAGTTGACGTTTCCATCCCGACGGTGGAGGCACCACTGACCAGAGAAGCGATTGACAAAGTGGTCGGCCAACTCTTTTTCGAATTGACAAATGTTCAGGAGATCGATCCGGACATTGAGTTGACCGATCAGGGGCTCGACTCCATGAGCGGCACGGAGCTGATCACCCATTTGGAAATCGCGTTCAATATTGAGATCGATCCCGATATCCTTTTCGAATATCCACTTCAGCCGGTACAGCCATCTGACGGACAAAGAGTTCCAGGCAAGGATCAACCTCAACATCCAAACCTTGAACCAGGCCCTGTCCAATATCGACCCGGACCAATCAATAATAAAAACAGAAAAAAATTGCGTGTGCTGAACTTGTCTGGTCGTAACATTCCCGGTGACCAGGTCTTGACGTTGGATTCTGAATCCGTCGACACCATAGTGTCTGAAATCAGGCGATACGCAGACCACCCCTTTGTCTATGTCGTTTCCAAAGACAGATCCGCGCTACTGATGCAACTGCTCTCCGCCCTTAAAGCGCTGTATTCTCCATGTTATCCCTATGCGATTCTCTCCAACAGTACCTCGCAAGTCAACTCTTCGGAGTGTGCTTACCGGCTCTTTGACAAACCGGCAAGGTCCAACCGCGATCACTCCTTTACACGTGAAATCCTGGAAGACATCGAGCAGCTGTCCAAAGAGATAGCGGAACATCTCTTCCTCGATGCAACCGTGGAAAACATCGAGAAAAAAGATAACCGATATCGCACCCGGCTAAACCGGTCGGGAGAAGCCTTTGTCATAGAAAGCACCGGACTGATTGTAGCGGTCAATGATCGCGTGGGTGAACCGAACAAGATGGAGTGGGAAAATCAGTCGGCCTTTAAAGGCACAATTGTCTCAGGATTTTCCGACGAAACCAAAAATATCGAATGGCGCAATAAAAATGTCGTCGATATATATACAACGACACCAGCTTTCTCTGGAGGACTGTGGGCCGAGTATGGACCGATTCAGGTGCCTGCACAGGGTGCACCATCGGGTCCCGGATGGTGCTTACCGCGAGCCACTGCATCAACTGGCTCTCCGGGGGCGGCGCCGGTTGGGTAAAATTTTCGCCGGCCTACTACAATGGGAACGGTTCGTGGGGTGAGTTTTACGCGACCCGCGTTATCTTCTGGAATAAAGCCGAAGGCGGGCTCAGTGATTTCGAGACGGCGTTTGACTACGTTGTTCTCGTCATGAACGACTATGTCGGCAGCCGGGTGGGGTATCCGGGATATCGTACTTACTCGGACGATTGGAATGGAGAAGATGTCTGGCAGCACATGGGATATCCCGGTGATCTGATCAGCACCCAAAGGCCTGCATTCGTGGGCGACTGCTCTATTTCTACCACCAGCTCGGAGAGCACATCAGGTCAAACCGGGTATGTCATGGGACATTACAATGATATTACCGGTGGCCATTCAGGTGGACCGGTATGGGGTTGGTGGTCAGGAGAAGACTGGCCCCGTGTGGTTGGCGTACAAAGTGCGGAGGCCAGCACGCCGGCGTACAATACATCTGGCGACAATGAATTCGGCGGTGGAGCCGGGCTCTCCGCCCTGATATCCTACGCGCGGAGCAACTATCCGTAGAGATGCCGGAAATCGACACCATCCGTTATGCAAAAGGCGTTAGCTCCGACATCCTCATATGGATAAAGAGCGGCACTGGGGCGTTCCTCTTTGTGCCTCTGGGAGCGCCCTTACTATTGAGTTACCAGAAAGAAATCAGCAGGTAAGCGAAACTGTGGGGTATCGTTTTCAACAGACTATCCCACAATTTTTGATGTGCGCTGTTGTTGATCAGAGAAGGGATCTTCATATTGGTGTCGTTATTAAAACTAAGCGGCCGTTTCCAG
>JASFKE010000391.1:0-4808 GCA_050118795.1 Desulfobacteraceae bacterium
GCACAATATGTGCTCATATATATTATATTGTTTTACGGTAATCGGCAACGGTGATCTTTTGAATTATTTCTGAATTAAAAAAAGGATATTGGTTTTGCTCTGTGGGGGGTGTGGCCTCCAGTGGACAAAAATAAGGATGGGTGTGAAGCATGGGTGCGCTTTAAAACACTGGTAGTCACTCCCACAGGCAAAATACTTAACCTAAGTTCAACGATTTCCCCTTCAAGATCAAGCATTGTCCAGAATCCCCTCCAATTAAACAAAATTTGGAATTTCAATAAATTAGCCATCTTTTCCCCCAATGCATTGGTCAAGTGTATCATTGCACCTTTGGTGGTATCTTGTTATAGTCCAATACGATAATCCAATATATCATCAGCGGAGGCCGGAATATAAGATGAGCTTTACGGAGGCGAGATTCAAAGTGGTAGATGTGCAAGGCTGCCCCTACTATCAGAAAGGTGATGAATTCAAAATTTCAGGAAATGCGTTGTTGGTGGATCACAATAAGGGAAGCAAATTTATATCAACGGCTATCATTGATCTCCCTTTTCAGAGACGAGAGTGTCGCATATTGGTTTCTGATCTGACAAAAGTCCTGATAGAGCATGAGAGGGTTGACCGCATACCTGATACAGTGATCTCCTGTGGGCAGTGCAAAGGCGTCATCAAACTGGAATATAAGAAAAGCGCCTCAATCGCACTGGCTGAGGATATTCGGCAACACAGCACTGATGTAAACACAATTGCTGCGTTGCTCAGCAATTTTTCTATATTCAGAACGCTGACAGAGGAGAACCTCAAAGATCTCGTTTCCATGCTCCGGCTAAGGAAGCATGCGACCAATGATATCGTCATCCGCAAAGGCGACCCTGGCAAAAATCTATACATCATCCTTTCCGGGTTGGTGGATGTTCTGGACCAGGATGGTATCAGTATTGCTAAATTACAAAACGGTGAAGTTTTTGGTGAGATGAGCTTGATCAGTGGTGACTGCGTTGGTGCAACCATTAAAGTGCTGGAGCCGACGACGGTTCTTTACATTAGAGGACAGGACTTTTTAAAGGTGCTCAATCGGTTTCCGTCGCTTCAAATGTATTTTGCCCGCCTCTTGTCCCGGCGATTAGCCCAATCAAACATTCTAATTTCAAAGGAATTTTCATCAGGCATGACGGGAACTTTGATCCAAATGCCGCCGGTGGAGTTGTTCCAGACGCTTAACTATAACCAAAAAACAGGGGTTCTAAAACTAAATTTAGGGAAAGGACTCGCCTGTTTAACCTTTCGCGGCGGTAGTGTTATTAAAGCGGAGTACGGGAACAAAAAGGGAAAAAGCGCTTTTTTTGCGATGCTCGGCGAGAAAGAGGGGCGATTTCATTTTGTACCGGGGCTTGAAAACAAGGAGATGCGGCTGCCGGAATTGGGCATGTTCATGGAGCTGTTAATGGAGGGACTTCGTAAATTGGATGAGGTTGAAAAATGATGGTTTCGTAAAACGTCATTTTCAGTCCCATTGGGGGCATCCCGTTACAGATCTGATACCATTATTACCAGTCGCTTACGTATTCCGGCGTTGGCCGGTTGACGCGGTATTGGACTTTTTACGAATTCATCAACACTAATAGGTGCTACATTTTTTTGCGCTATTGTTTGTTCCGTTAAGATTGATTTTTACCTTGACTTTAATACCCGCCTTGCGATTATATATCACTAGTTTTTTAGATAAAATCAGTAATTTGGTGTTGCTGAAGATGAAAAGACGGGGTCTGTGAAACTTTACAATTGACCCGCTGATATAACAATATGAGATGGCACTTAAACAGGGGTAGGCGCTGACATCGCCTTTCGGCAGGTGGGCGGAAACGGAGTGGATATGAGCTGGCAATTGGATGTGAAACTCCCCACCCTAAACAATATCACTCGAATATTGAACCATACCCTATACATTGATATAGTTTTGAATTTATTGCGATTATATTGATGTGTGGGGTGGGCGGTCACCACAGGATAAACATACCATTTGACAGCGCTTCATATCAACTAAAGAGAAAGGGATTATTTACCGATACAATCTGATATGTATAGGCGTTTGATGCGGCTATCTTGATCGATATATGGATACCGGTGGTCGATCTTTATAACCATTAGGCCGGTAATATCGGGAGCTTTGAGATGATACTGTTCTGCGAAGAGTGCGGCGCTCGTAACGACATTGATAAAAATCAAATTGAAGGCAGTTCCTATAGTTTTTCATGTCATGCATGCCGTGAAACGCTGCAGGTATCCCTCGTCGATAAAATCAAGTCTAAAACGGTGCAGGCGGACTTTGGGTTGGAGACGACCGTTTCTGATGCCCTTGCGGAATCTGAGCCATTAAATGTATTGGTGGTCGACGACTCGAAAATGATTCGGCGGGTACTATGTGATATTATCAATTCCGACAACCGAAAAAAGGTAGTCGGTGAGGCTGCCAATGGCAAAGAGGCGCTGGAACTGCTACGAGAGCTGAATCCGGATGTCATAACACTGGATATCAATATGCCGGTGATGGATGGGCTAACGACTCTCAAACATATAATGATCAATAACCCGACCCCTACGGTAATGATCAGCGCACTAACCCAAGAGGGTGCATCAGAAACATTTGATGCGCTTAAGTACGGCGCCATTGATTTTCTTCCGAAACCCAGCCAGGTCAAAGGCGGCGATTTACAATCCCAACAAAACGAAATCCTGAGAAAAATAGAGTTGGCAACAGGCGTACAAATTGAGTCTGTTCGATACTTGCGAAGGCCATCAAAAGAGAAAAATTCAAGAAACGTTGAGGCTGCAGACAAGTGTCAAAGCTTACTTGCCTTGGGTGCCTCTGAGGGAGGATATGGCGCGTTGCTGAATGTCATCCCTCGGTTGAGAATGGACCTGTCGTCCGCCTATGTTGCAGTTATGCACCAGGCCCCGCACCATTTAGACAGTTTCGCACGTTATCTCGACCAATGCAGTGAGTTAAATGTTGATCGTGCCATTGACAATACCCTTGTTAAAAGCGGCACTTGTTATCTTGCCGCTTCGACAGAATTTGTCACTTTGGAAAAATTAGGTGATAAGTTGGTTTTACAAGTTGATGCCTCCCCGTTCCCGACGCGTCATGGTGCCATCAATCGGTTGATGTGTTCCGCCTCGCAGGTTCTTCGTGAAAAAGCGGCAGGAGTGATTCTCACCGGAACTGGAGACGATGGTCTGGATGGTTTAGGAGAAATCATTGATAGAGGCGGTACTGCATTCATACAGGACCCGAGAAGCTGTTTGTTCAAAGAAACACCCGTCGCTGCGGCAAAACGGTACGATGTCGAGTATTTGGTAAGTGACAAACAGATGGCTGGAGCGATTAACGCCTACATTATTTCTCTTATGCGTTAAAGGAGATGTATACATGGAAGATGCGATTGCCAAAACAGCACTGGATGCTGATGAGGCTCAAGAGGTAGTGCAATTGGTTGGTTTCAAGGTTGCCGACGAGTTATTTGGTGTGGATATCCTTATGGTCCAGGAAATTCTCAAGGATATTGCCATAACAGCTATCCCGGATTCTCCGGATTTCATCGTAGGTGTTGTGAATCTTCGTGGGAACATTATTCCAGTTATCAATTTAGGAAAACGCCTCAAGCTTTCCCGAGATAAACAAGAGCGTAAAGATGAAACCTGGATCATGATCCTAAATATTGGTGACCGTACTACCGGATTTGTAGTGGATCGTGTCACCCGGGTAATGAAAGTTAAGGAGAAAAATATCAAACCTCCACCGGAATTAGTCGTTTCAAAAGGTCTGGAGAGCGATTACATCCGCGGAGTGTGTAAGCAGAATCAGGAATTATTGGCCATACTCGACTTTAACAGGATATTGCTGGTAGATGAATTCAAAAAATTAAGTGCGGAAAAAAAACAAAAGGCCTGATGTTCATAACACCTGGTCGCATAGGCGCAATGCTGATCACACTTCAATGGGGTTTATAGACCCCTGTATACGAAATAAGAATGTTTCGTGAACTAAATTTATTGATATGGCGATTAATAATTATAGGTGAGTTATATGGGTAAAAGAGTACTCATTGTCGACGATTCCTCCATTATGCGCAAAATGATAAAAAACACACTGGCAAGCGGCAGCCACCAAGTAGTGGGTGAAGCGAAAAACGGTAAAGAAGCTGTAGCGATGTATAAGTCCTTGAAACCCGATTTGGTGACCATGGATATTACCATGAGGGAGATGGATGGCTTTGTAGCGGCAAAAGAGATACTTGCACACGACGGGAGTGCTCAGATTATCTTTTTATCAAATTTGGATGAGGAAAAATATACCCAGGACGCCAGAAGTATTGGCGCCAAGGGTTATGTAAATAAACACAAAGCTAAAGAAATTTTAGAGTTGATTGATAAGGGTCCCTAAATAGAGGTGCGAAGCGACTTCAAGACCCTTTGACGACAGCCTGGAATAAATTGCATCACATCAGTACCAGCGTCCTTGCGAGAATAGACTTTCTTCTGGGCACCGCAATGAAAAGGAGAGCATGATGAGCGATAAGTCGCTGCTTCAAGATTTCATCACCGAGACTGGCGAGCATCTTGAAGAGACAGAGCGCAATTTGTTGCGTATGAAGCAGCAGCCGGATGATGTTGATACATTAAACACCATATTCCGTTCCGTGCACACCATAAAAGGCTCTTCAGAGTATATGGGATTGGAGGGCATTGCAACATTGTCGCACCAGCTTGAGAGCCTGTTGGAGGAGCTTCGCCGAAAAGAACTCAGC
>JASFKE010000392.1:0-4795 GCA_050118795.1 Desulfobacteraceae bacterium
CATGTGCCGCGAGATGAAATCTTCAGAGATGCCCAAAGCGGCGTCCGATCGGCTGCGCACGATGGTCAGGCAGATGATGTCCACATAAGGGTGCAGAAAAGAGATTTGTGAATATGCGCGAGCCCTAAATGGCCTTGATGTCGAGGGCACGCGTGCCGGGTTCCTTATTCGCCTGTTTGAGCTGATCTTCTCCTGCGATAACCGCTATGCCGGCCTGGGCCTTTTCCGGTTTGAAATATCGATCGGCTGCCTCCAACAGTTTATCCGTTGTTACCTTCAATAGGAGTTGCTTGAATTTAAGTCTCTCTTCATCAGTGACGCCGACAATCAGCCGGGAGAATGCTTTTTGTGCAGCCGCTCCGGGTGCGTCGGGTTTGTCGATTTCGGAACAGACCTGTAATACGGCTTCTTTAATATCTTCTTTCTCAATTTTTTCCGACCTTAAAAATTCTTCCGCACCTTGAAAAATATTCAAAGTTCGCTGAATATGCGGATCCCGGTAGGAGGCCAGGCTAAACAGGCCGTTTTCAGGAGTGTAGAGTGCAAATCCACCATATGCTCCTCCCTTTTCTCGAATTTCCCGGTGAAGATACAGTGAACGCAACAGTTTGCTCAAGACCGCCAGCGTGGGTGCATCCGGGTGGCCCATGGAAACGGCCGGCAGGGTTTGGGCCACGAATGCCACGGCGGTGGAGGTACTCCAACCTTCATAAGGTATGGTCTTTTCAGTTTCGATTTCCAGCGGGCGCAGTTCCGGGCGCTGATGATCACGGTTGAAATTTGAAAGTACTTCTCTTGATTCGATTTGCCGGGTGACCTGCTCCAAGTGATCATTTTCGCCGATGGCCGACATAATGAAGTTGTCAGGCTGGAAAATCTTTTGGGCGATGGAGAGCAGATTCCGGGACAAAGCTTCAATGCCGGCTGCATCGCTTCGTTGGTTGAATTCTCGAATGGTGCGCACTTGGTGCACTCCCCCCCAGATTTCAGAGAGTGCGCTGGCCGGCGAAAATACCCTTGATGCCAATGATATGGCCAAGCGATGCCCATTGTGAACGATCATGGATTCCAACCCGGCTTGGTACTCGCCAAGCAATTGCTTTAAGCGGGGCAGATCTGTAAACGCGATCGATCCGATGAGCTCGTCGGCAAGGTCCAACATTGGGTTGATATTGCGGGCCAGGCATTTGGACTTCAAGGTGACCAGGGGTAAACAGGTTTGATCTCGGCCCCAAGGCACCCGGGAATGGGCGCTTAGCGAAAAACCACCGGTAACGGCATCGATCTTTCGAGCGATTTGCGTATACTTGCTGGTATCGGTGCCGATTTTGGTGAAGGCGTAGCAGAAAAATGGCACCCAGGCCAGCAGTTCGGGGTTGAGCGCTGCGCTGGCCGATCCGCTAAAATACACGATACCGGATGTCGGCATGGTATAGGACCACAGCGGCACCCGCGAGGAGATGCCCGATGGCGTGAAAACGGGGATGTCAGCCGGTATATCGCTCAACTCAAGGGTCGGCAGGCAGGATATATCTTCGCTGCTCTCTTGCAGGGATTGAAGTCGCAAGGCGTCGGCCTCGATCTGTTCAAGTTCCTGGGCGGTGAGCTTGACTAAACGATTGCGCAGTTCTGCGGTGACGCGCTGCTCCTCTTTTTCCGCTTTTTGATGATCCGGCGAAAGGACCATGCGAATACGATGCGGGTTGTCGATAAAGAATTTTTTAATGGATTCTTCCAGAAAAGGGCCTGTATCAATCTTTTCCTGCAACGATGTCAAGTCCTCATCCAACAGCAAAACCCGTTTCGGGTCACCGCCGTGCAGCCAGGTGCCGATAATCGTCAATAGGAGCTTCAATCCGTATGGATAGGGTGTATTGCTGATCTCTTTGCGATGAAACTCAATCTGGTGAATGGCTGAATCGACCAGCTCCCTGTCGATGCCTTCTTTGATCAGTCGATTAAAAACATCGAAGATGATTTTTTCAATTTTATCAGCACAGCTTTCGTCGGTATCTTTTAAACCGCATGCAAACAGCGTGTCCCGGTTGTCGGCATCGAATCCGCTGCCATCGCTCAGGGCACTGCCCAAGCCTGAGTCCATGAGGGCTTTTCGCAAAGGCGAGGCGGCATTGCCCAGCAGGACCTGCTCCAACACGGTGAGCAATAGCACATCAAAGGTGTTGCAGATGTCTGATAGCAGCCACGCCAAACAGATCTGGCTTTTTTTTTCAGAAGCCTGGTTGGAAGCCAGTGCGTAGGTATAGCGTACGGCTTTTGGTTTGGGCCACCGGGGCTGCATGGGGACGTCGGTCTTTGGGTCAATGGCTTCGAATCGACTCATTATTTTTTCATCTATGAACTCCAGGTGTTTTTTTAGCGGCAGGTTTCCGTAAGTGTAGAAATAGGCGTTACTGGGGTGATAATGACGCTGATGAAATGCTTTGAGCTGGGTATGAGTGAGTTGGGGAATTATCTTCGGGTCTCCGCCTGAGTTGTTGCCGTAGGTGGTATCCGGATAAAGCGCATTTAATATAGAGCGAACCATGACCTGGTCAGGAGAAGACATGGCCCCTTTCATCTCATTGTAGACCACCCCTTTATATACCAGTGATTTTTCCGCACTGCCGTTGGGTGCGCCGTCTCGGGCTTGCTGGGCGGCTTCTGCGATTTCCAGGCGGTGTCCTTCCTGCTTAAAGCTCAAATCTTCGATGCTGGGGAAAAAAGCGGCATCCAGATAGACATCCATGAGGTTATAAAAATCTTTCTTGTTCTGAGTCGAGAAGGGATACATGGTCCAGTCCGACGCTGTGAAAGCGTTCATAAAGGTGCTCAGACTTCTTTTGAGCATAGAGAAAAATGGATCCCGGACCGGATATTTATCTGAGCCGCATAACACGGTGTGTTCCAGTATATGCGCCACACCCGTGGAGTCCGCGGGTACTGTTTTGAAGGTAACGCCGAAAGTGTTCTCCTTGTCCTGGGTGCTGATGTGAAGATGGCGTGCACCGGTAACTGTATGGCTCAAGGTGTACAGGTAGCCATCGATTTCCTTTAGGGGCGTAATGCTCTGAATTTGATATCCCAAATACGAGGATTGAACCTCTAAACCCGGATTATTTTGATCTTTATTTGAATTCATATGTGGCTCCCTTGTATTTAGGCAGGGTTATGCCTCGATGTAGATGCCGCGGCTCTTGGTCTTAATTTTTCCCACCTTGTTTAAGCGAAATATGATATTGCGTAATTTTTTTGCGCCATACCCCGTTTGAAACTTTATTTCGGAAAACCCGACACCGTCTTGATAGCGGCGTACGATCTCCAGCACCTGATCTGATGCCGTCATGGTGCTGCCTCTAGTGGCCCCGTTGGTTTTATTCGCCCGCCGGTCTTTGGTCCTGCCGGCGTTGACAATCAAACGCTCGATGCGGTCCAATCGGTTATTAATCCGTTCGATATCCTGCTTGGTCGGTATGTTATAGGTGTTCATAAAAAACTTTACCATGGCGTCGAAGCTGACCGACTTTCCCTTTTTCTTTGCCATGAAGACCTCCGCATTATTTGCCAATACTCTTTTGGTTGTATAAAACACTTGAACTTATTAGAGATATAATAAGCTCCCTAATTAATCATGCCTCAAAAGTCAAGGAAAAGACCATGAAAGAGTAAAAGGCGCTGCATTGAGTTTTGCCACCATAAATGGTAACCTGCTATTTTTTTTATCGACTCGTAAGAGATTTTGCCATGACCTCCCCACAAACATTGCTCAAAGCCTGGAACCTGAGAGCAAGGAAAGCGTTTGGCCAGAATTTTTTAATCAACCAAGGTACGGCCCAACGCATCGTGGCCCACGCCCGACTGAATGCGGATGATGTTGTGTTAGAGATCGGTTCGGGGCTTGGCGTTATGACCACCACAGCAGCACGGCAGGCGCGAAAGATCATTGCCGTGGAGAAAGACCGGAACCTGGTGCCGCTGCTAAAGGCTGAATTGTTGGTCCATGGATTTAACCATGTATGCGTCTATGAGCAGGACATATTAAAAACATCCTTGAAAACCTTTTATGATGAACATGAGGCACAACCAATGGTGGTGCTGGGCAATCTGCCGTATAATATATCGTCTCAGATTGTCGTGAAGCTGATTGAGGAGCGGCAACATATCGATCGCGCTGTCCTCATGTTTCAAAAGGAGCTGGCTGACAGGCTCTGTGCGGGGCCGGGGACCAAAGTCTATGGCCGATTATCGGTGAGGCTTCAATACTGTGCCCAGATTGATCCTTTATTACATGTGGGGGCCGCCCAATTTTACCCGCGGCCTAAAGTGGATTCGGCTCTGCTCGGGATTCGATTCAAAACCCGGATCGAGCATGCGGTTAATGATGAGCACCTCTTTGCACTTGTGGTGCAGGCGGCTTTTGGCCAGCGTCGTAAAAACCTGCGCAATGCGCTCTCAGGAAGCCTGCTGTCGTTAGATCGGGCAGAGGCGGTTCAACTTCTGGAAGCTTCTGAAATCGATCCGCGGCGCAGGGCCGAGACCCTGAGCGTTGATGCGTTTGTCAGCTTGACCAACCATATAGACGGCTACCTCAAAAGCCGCCGTAGGCTTTAAGATAATTAATTTGGACTGCGTTATCGGTCGTCGCGGTATTGCAATACAGCTTCCTCCCTCTAGCCTTGCCAAATTAATTATCTTAAAGCCTATAAACAGGGTAATTAATTTGGACTGCGTTATCGGTCGTCGCGGTATTGCAATACAGCTTCCTCCCTCTATTCGCAATATATACTTCTTATTCAAT
>JASFKE010000393.1:0-4771 GCA_050118795.1 Desulfobacteraceae bacterium
CGAATGTGCCGTTGTTTGACAAACAACCGTCGGTGACGATCAGGTGAAGGTGCGGATTAAATTGTACAAAATCTCCAAAGCTATGAACGGCGATAGCAGCTCCGGGGACGGCATCATCGAAAGGGACGGGTTGCTTTAGATAAGCGCTCAACACCTTCCATGATAGGCCAATCGAGCTGATGGCAAAGATCACGGCACAGGAACGTAAGCTGGTCGAGACCTTGCGCGATCCAGTGCTGTGGGGCCAAGCTTATCTTTTCAACCGGGACGGTTCAGGCCGCCGCTATTGGGACCACCAGGTGGATGATCTGCGATGTAAGGACAAAAACATTATCCACTTGGATGGTCGCGACTGTGGAAAATCCATCGTGCTGTCCACCGACGCCCTGCACTTTGCCTTCACAACCCGCTGCGGCCAGGGGCAGGTGGCCGCACCGCACCAGGGTCACCTGGACACGGTCATCGAAGAGATCGAATTCCAGCTCGACACCAACGCCGACCTGATGAACAGCATTGCGTTGACCAAGTACGGCAAACCCAAGATACACCGCAAGCCGTACTTCCGCCTGGAGTTCACCATCGGCTCGGTGCTCTACTTCCGGCCGGCCGGCGCTTACGGCGACGCGTTCCGCTCGCTGCACGTGAAAAGGGTCTGGGTGGATGAAGGCTAAAGAGGTCAAAAAACGCACCAAGGAGTTGATGACCAGTTTGATCAACGGCGCCATCCAGCGTAAGCAGATTATCCTTCCAGCCGAGGACCTGGAGATCGAAGACCAGTTCACAACCCACACGTACACCCTGCGCGACGGCAAGATCATCTACTCCAAGGGCAATGACCATGTTGTCGACGCCGTGCGCTGCGCCATGCTGGTGCGCGAAGAAGGCAACCTGGACCCGATCGGTGAGGAGACAGTTTTTTAAAGCCCGTGTTCACCGATCCGGTATTCATCTGACAATTCACGCAACAGCGCTGAGAGGGCAGGAAAAACAGTTACGATTGCAGAAAAACGATTACAAAACGGCCAACGGCCAGAAAAATGAAAATGCGGTTCGTCAAGGAAGCTGGTCTGGGGGCTGGATCGTAGCATGGTTCGTAATTCGCGTATCAGGCAGAATCATCCACCGCCTCTTCCGGGAAAAGTTGGTGCCCCTCAAACACGGTCAGTATCACCAGCCGATCTTCAAACACCTGGTAAACGATGCGGTAATTTCCCTCGATCAGTTCTCGGATATCGTTGCGCGTAAATTCCGGCACTTTACGGCCACAAAGCGGTGAATGCAGAGCATTGCGGGCACGCTCTCTCAAGCGTTCGATCCATCGTTTGGCCGCCGTCGGATTGTCGGTGGCAATATAACGCCGAATAGTTTGCAGATCTTGTTTGGCGGTTTCGGTCCAAAAGAGCTTCATAGCTCTTTATCCAGATCTTCATCCGGCAGCACCCGCCCCTGTTGAACATCCGTCAACCCCCTTTGCACGGCGTCAACGAAACGGACCTGCTCCGTGAGAAGGTCAAAATCGGCAGGCGATATAAGGACAGCCGCTGCTTTGCCATTTTGGGTTATGACAAGGGGGCGATGCGAGCTCTGGACTTCATTGAGCATCTTGGACGCTTTGTTTTTAAAAACCGACAGGGAAACGATGTTTTGGGAAATGTTTATCGGTCTCATTTGCAGTACCTTACATTAATTAGGGTTTATTTTGATATTTAATATAGGCCAGAATTCGGATTTAATCAAGTGCAAGTTGTTGTTCAGAAAGAGGCTTTACGGAGTGGCCCGGATTTTTATTTTTGTTTCGGGTCATACGCTTGCCTCCAGGTATGGGCGCATTACCTTTGACACTTTGCAGATTTTGGCGGTATGGTTCAAAAACTCATCCGTATCTAAGAAGCTGAAAATTCATTATGTTTTTGGAAGAAACCATGATTAATTTTGTCCGGGACCCTAAAAACACGACGAAGAGGGGGCGTTGGTTTGGTGTCATAAATCGATTATAGTTTTGTATGATGCTGTTCGATGCATTTAAGCGTATGACGAAAATGCCACTGACCCAGCGGGATGATTTTATTTAGGGTTTCGCGTGCTTCACGCACAAAACGTTCAGCATACGCATTGCACATGGGCGCCTTGGGCGGTGTTTTAACAATTTTGATGCCCTCTGTTTTCAAAATAAAATCAAAGCCTGCAAAGCTGTTGTCTCGGTCATGGATGACATAGCGGTATTTTTCATCGATATCTTCCAATTTGGAACGTGCAAAGGCACGCTGGCCAAGAAAATCAAAGGGTAGATGAGGGAAGCCAATTCGATTCCTTTCCCCCTTTAGGATAAGAATGATCTTTCGGTGCTTCCCCTGAGATCGCGGGGATCAATCCCATCTCACCCGCAGGAGGGCAGCAAAGCGGTGTATGCCATTGCGAGCGAAGCCTTTTTATTTGAAAGTCACGATGGCGCCGATGGGCGGCGGATTACGACGGTCTGCATCCTTGAATCCGGTGCCAAGGTTGAATTCTACGCCGCTATCCAGACGTAGGGTGATACTCCCCATCATGCCGTCCAGCCGCCCCTTTCCGGGATTGTGCGCGATTACCGTTCCCTCCATGTCACTGAAGTGCTTGACCTTCAGAATATTCGGTGTTCGGCCGGCCTCGTATTCCAGCCTCGGGTCTTTGACAATTATCCCCTCGCCGCCGAGGGCGTAGTGCCGCAAACCAGCGAGAGGATCAAAACGGCTATGAAAGGAAACGAACTCATCTCAGCCCTCCTTATATCAAGGCTTCAGCTTGTAAGTCCGCTCGATGATCGAACCGATATCCGGCCCCTTCCAGTGGGGGGCAATCCAACGCAACCGCTGGTCACGCCAACATGGTGCTGCGTGACGCCAGTGGCCGCGTACCATGAAGCGATGAATGAGTTTTCGACCGCTGCTGACGCGCTCCAGTTCCTGGAATTGACGCAAACGGGAGATCTCGATAGGTCCGGGAAGAAAGAAGACCTTTTCATCGCTGAACAACGGTTTGTCTGGCGTTAAATCCGCTTTCTCTCGCTGCCCGCCTGAGGGACGCGATCGCGGCTGCGGCGAAACGCTTGCGCTGGTGGCATAGAGGATGGCGCTGAGGGTGATATGCAGCAATTGTCGAAAGGGGTCGGCAAAAGGCACGGCATCGAGCCCTTCGATTTCGATGAGCGGTGGATTTTTGGGAGCCCGCCGGATAAGGGAATCCGAACGCAGCATCATCTCATGCGTCACGAGATGGGGCGGATCGGCGCCAAGGGCGTCGAAGGCAAAGCAAAGCTGGAGCGAGCGATCCGGGTCTTGGTGTTCCGTTGTCACGTAGACCGTGACAACACGCAGAAAGTGACCTGCCAGCGGGCACTCCGGTTCAATCGACAGCATCCGCTCCCCTAAAGAGAGAACGAAGCGATCCGTGAATACCAGTGCAAAACTTGGATAGGGCGCGCGCAGATCGGAACCGGGTATCTCCAGATTCGTTTTTGCCAGCATGTACGCCAGCGAATCGTCGACCCAGAAGGTCTTGCGCCGGTGGAGCTCGAAATTGATCGTGTACGCCATGTGTGCCGTGAGGTTTTCGATGCTAGTTGGCGGCGGGTTCTGGGAGGCGACCTTCCCCGCACCGATGTCGCGTAAAAATCGCTGAATGTCCAGGTTCATCCGGATATCTTCGATTGTCGCCAGTGTAGATGCGTCATCGAAACCGGGCTGCTTTCGAATTTGCTCCGCCACGCCGCGGCAAAGTCTGCCTAGTCCGGATACCATTGAAGCCATGCGCTCATGCGCCATCGGCGGCGGATAGTCGGCCCTGAAGCGGTCCTTGAAACCGAGTTCTTTCCACATCCAGGAGGGATCATAGGCCGGCTGCGAATCCTGGAGCGCTTTCTGATAGAAACCTTCCAATCCATGCATCAGGTCAAAGAGCTTCGGTTGCAGCGCGGCATCGGCAGCGGCTTCTCTGGGAGTGTAATCATCCAAGGCCGGTATTTTTTCGTCGAGCCAATTGCGATAGTGGCGCCCCATGGCGTCAAGGACCAGTGCCTCTTGTACATCCCTGGGAAGCGTCTCTTCATTTGAAGACTCGGGGAACGGATCGGTAGCCGCCCCTGAACGAATCGCTTCCCGCAGCTTCTTTTCCAGGTTCTCACGAACCGTTGTACGATATCGGACAGCACCGGCGGCCATAGCCTCGATCATGTGGCGGCCGCGCTCAGCGCGCTGGGTGGAGTTGCATGTAAGGGTAAGGGTTTTGCCCTTCAAGATCAATTGTCCCAAAGTAACTGGCTTTTCCTTTTGATTGTTGCCGGTCCAGATCCAGGTTGATTTGCCCTCAAGGGTACGCTCGATCGCCTTTGCCCCATCGAACGCTGCTTCCAGGCAGACAGAATCATCAACAGCAAAGCGGACGGATGTTTCCACAATATCCTCGCCGTCTGTGTTGGTCATGCGGGGAATGGGAGGGTTTAGGATGCAGGATATCCAGGCATCGTGTAAAAAAGGCGTCATTTCCTTGAAAAATTCGGTTTCCCTTGCCTGTGGGTGCTTGCGTCGGTATGCCTTGTGGTGGGATGTGAGCTGGGAAATAACCGGTTTCCGGATCAGATCTGGAATTTGAAAAACGCCCATTTCCATCTCCGGTTTACCCGATGGTCCGAATGCGATAATGCGCGCCGCAATCAGCCCGTATTTGTGCATGGAGCGCGAGCCTTGTTGCTCGTGCACCGTCGTCCGGTTGTCATTGAGGACATCGCGCAAGGTGA
>JASFKE010000394.1:0-4746 GCA_050118795.1 Desulfobacteraceae bacterium
GGGGCATGCGTGCCGAAGAGGGGGCAGTCGAAAAAGTCGCCATCGATCCCGAGACCTTTGAGCCGGTTTGGTCCACGGTAGATGACCAGTCGCCCCGGGGCATATGCGGTTCGGGAATGATCGATCTGATATCCGAGCTGCTCAATGCCGGCATCATCGATCGCAGCGGAAGGTTTCAATCCGATATGGATCATCCACGCATCTCTAAAATCAAGGATGAAGCGGTGTACATCCTCGTGCCGGCCGATCAAACAGCGATGAACGAGGAGATCGTATTTACCGAGTCGGACATTAAAACCCTTATCTACAGCAAGGGGGCCGTATATGCCGGCTTTACAACCCTGCTCAACGAGGCGGGCATGGACTTGTCTATGATCGACCGAATCATCATCGCAGGAGGATTCGGTCAGTATCTTGACATCGACAAAGCGATCAGCATCGGCCTGCTGCCGGATATTGAACGCACCAGGTTCACTTACACGGGCAACAGTTCCATCGCCGGGGCCTACATGGCACTGCTTTCAAGCACATACCGTCAAGAGACAGCTCAGATCAGCAACGCCATGACCTATATCGATTTTTCCAGCAATAGTCGCTATATGGATGAATTTACATCGGCCCTGTTTTTGCCACACACGGACTTGGACATGTTTCCTAACGTGACCTCCAAGGTCGCATAGTCCAGCAGTGAACCGGCATTAAAATCTCGAGCAGTTTTTTATCTTTGGCAATGAAGTTCCGGCATAGCTATTGCAGCGTTAATTTGACGAGCGAGCTTGGCATTTACCTCCATAAATTACCAGTGCTCTACTCACATCCCTTAAAGCCCAGCCCGGGCGGTCGCCACCTCCGGGCTGGGGTTTTTATGTGGGGCAACCCTTACGGTTTATCACGATTTCTTCATATGGGGGCGTTGCCAATCCTTTCAAACCACCACTGTTCATCCGACAAATATTGTTTGATTTCTTTTTTTGAAAAAGAATATTGGTATTGGTTCCAGTACCGCAAGTTAACGTTACCAAACGTTACTTTATGTTAGCCGATTTGCGGTTTTCGGTGTCAATAAAAAAAATGAAACCTTTATTAGATCAGCATCTCTATCAAGTTATCAAAATCAGGAGCGCAACTTCGGGGTTTCTGGCAATGTGGCATGGTATTTGTTTGGATGTGTGAATTAGAAGATTTGGTTCTTCACAATCTATGGAACTATTATTTAGGAAGGAGAAAACGATGTCAGAGCATGTCAAGGAAATCGATGATCAGGGATTCCACCATGAGGTTCTCCAGTCGGACAAGCCCGTGCTGGTGGATTTTTGGGCGCCGTGGTGCGGCCCGTGCAAAGCCCTTGGACCGCTGGTGGAAGCCCTTTCTATTGAGTACAGCGATCACCTGGATTTTACCAAGTTGAATATTGACGACAATCCGATTACACCGGGAAATTATGGCATCAAGGCCATTCCAACCATCGCTATTTTCAAGAACGGCCGGCCGATGGAGATGATTACCGGTTTGACCAGCCGAGGCAAGCTCGAGGAAGCTATCAAGGGTGCAATTGAAGGTGCACCGGCAAAACAGCCGTTTATTGTCCAGTAGAAAGAAGGAAACCCAATGATGAAAAATGGAAATAAGGCAGATGAAAAGTTAAAAAAAACTGGAATTCTGAGGAGATTTTTTGCATGGATCGCCCAGGCAGCGGAAAAGCAGGCCTCGGGTGGAGCAGCCTGCCCAACCTGACAGGTCAAACCGCTGCAGCCTCCCGGTCGGGAAAGGCATAAACAGTAAGCAGCCACTGTAACGTTATCGTATTAAGGAGGCACATACAATGTTTCAAGTAACCCCCCTGGCCACTCAGCATATGGCAAAGTATTTCGAAGACAAAGAGATATCACCTGTCCGCATATTTTATAATTCAGGCGGTTGAGGCCCCCCCTCATTTGCTATGGCTCTGGATGAGCCAGATGACTTCGATGAGATCTTTGAGGTAGACGGATTCACCTATTTGGTCAACAAACAATTGCTGGCCGAAGCGCAGCCAATCAAGGTGGATGTTAAAACAATCGGGTTCTACATTACCGGAAATTCAACGAATCGAAACGGCCAATGCCGCCGTTAAAGACAGTACCTTTGTATATCGATAAGACCTGTGTAAGGTATCATCCGGCCATTCGACTGGCTGTCACTTTCTGATTGCCAGGGACTTAATATAGCTTTAAGATCCATTGACGGAGGTGCTTATGACGGACACCGGTACATCGTCGAAAAAGGCTGTGGATGGAGATCAAAGGGCAACGACCTCCACCAAGCCAATCAATCTGGCGCTGCAAGGCGGTGGCGCTCATGGGGCCTTTACCTGGGGGGTTCTCGATCGATTGTTGGCATCGGGAAGGATCGCCGTCAGTGCCATAAGCGGTACGAGTGCCGGTGCCATAAACGCTGTTGTGGCCGCCGACGGCATCATGGCCGGTGGCCGTAAAGGCGCGCGCAATGCCCTGCTCGACTTCTGGAAATCGATCAGCCAAGCCGCCCAAATGAGTCCTGCCAAACGAACGCTGCTCGATGCGCTGTTGGGTAACTGGAATCTGGATTACTCTCCGGGTTATCTTGCCATGGATTTTCTAAACCGGTTGGCATCACCCTATCAGCTCAACCCTCTGGATATCAATCCGCTGCGCGATCTGATCGATGAGTTGGTCGATTTTGAGCGGGTTCGATCCTGCGACCGCCTCAAACTCTTTATCAGCGCCACCAGTGTTCAGACGGGGCAAGTGCGGGTGTTCCGGCGCAAAGAGTTGACGGCCGATGCGATCATGGCATCGGCCTGCTTGCCACAACTTTTCCAGGCCGTGCGCATTGACGGCGAAGATTTCTGGGACGGCGGGTTCAGCGGCAATCCGGTGCTTTACCCGTTTGCCTATTATGCACAGGCTCCGGATGTGGTTGTCGTGCAGATCAATCCGCTTTGCTGCCAAAAGACGCCCACAACGGCCAGGGACATTCTAAATCGGGTCAATGAGATTACCTTCAACGCCAGCCTTCTCAACGAACTCAGGGCCATTGAATTCGTTGGGAGACTCGTTGACAGCGGCGCTCTGGATCCCAAACGCTACAAAAGACTCTATATTCATATGATTGCCGATCCAGAGGGGTTCGCGCCGTTGAACGCCTCGAGCAAGCTCAATGCCGATTGGCAATTCTTGTGTCACATGAGGGATTTGGGCAGGGCCGCAGCCGGACGCTGGCTCGATGAACACTACGAAAAGATCGGCAAACAGGCGTCGGTGGATGTTCGGGGACTGCTCCATTAACGCAACCTTGCGCGGCATCCGGCGAAGCTATGTAAGGGCACGAATATAGTACAAAAAATCCGCCGAGAAAGGGTTTGCCAGCGCCCGGGTCAATCTGGGATTGATATATAAAAAGAAGGCGGAGCGTTAAACAGGAGCGCGCAGCGGCTTTAAATGGTACAAAAGGGCCGCAAACCGGTCAGATTATGATGCACCGGCAAATTCAGGGCTTACATATTCCAAAGGGCAAGGCGTAACGCAAGATTATGCCGAAGCCGCTATTCCACTGGGTCCAGGCATCAGGTCACCACCGCTGAATTGCGCTTTCAGCCCCAGGTTTAGCCTAATGCCAAATTCCCCCCGGTTGACACGCCACCGGCCTGTTGCTATGAACCACGGACAAAAAGTGTTTTCATTTTCAGTTGTCTCTCCGATTGATTTATTCTCAGTTCCCGGATGATTGATTTTAACCTCCGGAAGCCTCTATTTCTATTCGACAGCGCGATGAAGGTTCTTTTTTCAAGCTAATATACTACCGCGTCAGAATTCAGATGTGGCTGGTAGCTCGACTATGGTTAATTACAGGAGAAGAACAAATGAATTCAGTCAGATGCTTACTTGTTAGTGCAATTGTGTTCTTATTTGTGGGCCAAGGCCTCGCAGCGGAAGATTCCTGCAAGCAGATCCGCTTCTCGGATGTCGGCTGGACGGATATCACGGCTACCACAGCTCTGACCAGCGTCGTTTTGAAGGGGTTGGGATATACCCTCAAAACCCATGTACTGTCCGTGCCTGTCACCTTCACCAGTTTGAAAAATAAGGACATCGATATTTTTCTAGGCCTGTGGATGCCCACCATGACAGGAGATATCAAGCCTTATAAGGAAGATGGTTCCGTAGAAATCCTTCGGGCCAACCTGACCGGGGCCAAATACACCCTGGCGGTACCGAAATATGTTTTCGATGCCGGTGTGAAGAGCTTTGGTGATATTTCAAAATATAGAGAAAAATTCGGCGCAAAGATCTACGGTATCGAACCGGGCAATGACGGCAACCGCCTGATTCAGTCGATGATCGACAAAGATGCTTTCGGCCTCAAAGGATGGAAAGTAGTGGAATCAAGCGAGCAGGGAATGCTGAGCCAGGTTCGCCGGGCCGTTCGAAAAAAGGAGTGGATTGTCTTTCTGGGGTGGGAGCCGCACCCCATGAACGCGAAATTCGACATGGCCTACCTCGCGGGCGGGGATGACTATTTCGGCCCCAACTTCGGCGGCGCGACCGTCTACACGACGGTTCGCCGGGGTTATACCACGCAGTGCCTCAATACGGCGAAACTGCTCGACAATCTGGTCTTCTCTCTGTCCATGGAAAATGAAGTCATGGGCATGATTCTGGACGACGGGCAGGACCCTGAAAAGGCGGCTCAAAAATGGTTGAAAGCCCATCCGGTGGTGTTGGATCG
>JASFKE010000395.1:0-4738 GCA_050118795.1 Desulfobacteraceae bacterium
GGGATCCCGCGGCGAGGCCTTTGTGTTGAATCCCGGCCCGGCAATTCGCATGGATATTCCGGTGGACCCAACCACTTTAGGTTTGTGGCTGCAAAAGAGCGCCAATCGACAGACGGCTTCGGTGGGCGATTTTGTGCAGTACACGGTGACGGTGGAAAACCAGTCCGATGGATCGGCTTCCAACGTGTGTGTGGTGGATCGACTGCCTCCGGGGTTTCGTTACCGGGCGGGCTCCGCCCGTCTCGACGGCGATCTGATCGACGATCCGCAAATCTCTTCCAACGGACGCAGCCTGACCTTTTCCATCGGCGGGATTGCCGCCGATGGATCCGCACGGCTCCGATACGTCACGGAGATTTGCGCCGGCGCCGAGCTGGGAGACGCCGACAACCGGGCCACGGGCAGCGCAAGCGGCGGGCTGACCTCCAATACGGCAGTGGCCACCGTGACCGTCACCGAAGATCTCTTCCGGAGCAAAAACATCATTGCCGGCCGGGTGATCGCCGACAATTGCGGCGATGATCCCACAGCGGCATCGGACGGCATCCCCGGCGTGCGCATCTACCTTGAGGACGGCACCTTTGTGATCACCGACGAACAGGGGCGTTATCATATCGAAGGTGTGGCCTCGGGCACCCATGTGGTCCAGCTTGACCTTGCCACACTGCCCTCGCGCTACGAAATGGCCCTGTGCGATGATGACAGCCGCGGGGCCGGTACGCTTTTTTCCCGTTTCGTGGAGCTGCATGGCGGTACCTTATGGCGGGAGGATTTCCATGCGCGCACCAAAACGCCCCCCTCCGGGGCGGTCCACCTCAGGCTGGAATCCCAATTGCAAACGACGCTGGTCTGCTACCGGGCCGACATTCAGGTAGAGCAAATCGCCGTTGATAACATGCGCCTGTCGGTGATACTGCCCGAGGGCAGTCGATATGTTCCCGGATCCAGCCGCAGGGGTTCCCAACGGCTTTCCGATCCCCAACTTGTGGGCAATGTGCTCATCCACAGGCTTGGCAATGCCGCTCCGGCATACGCCGGTACCCTTGAATTTGACGTGCGTTTAAATCCGGCTGCGGTTGAATCCGGGCAATTGCTTACCCGGGCGATGATGACCTTTAACACCCCCGAGCGTGAAAATCAGCGTACCGCCATGATTGACACAGCGCTGGTGCTCAAGCGGCGCAAGGTCCGCAAAGTTCAGTCGTCCATGGCGGCCCGCCCCCATTTCGGGGTCCTGAGCACAGCGTTGACCCCCCAAGATCGACAGATGCTGGACCGTCTGGTGGAGAAGTTGACCTCCCGGCGGATCGAGCATGTGGTCTGTATCGGCCACACCGACAACCAACGCATCCGGCCCGGTAAAGGTCACCCTTTCGCCGACAACCAGGAGCTCTCCGTGGCCAGGGCAAGCGCCGTGGCGGACTATCTGGGGCGCCGGCTCAACATTGCCGACCGTCAAATGACCATCGTCGGCAAGGGGTTTGACCAGCCCCTGGCCTCCAACGCCACCGAGCAGGGGCGCGCCAGAAATCGCCGGGTGGAAGTCAAGGTGATGGCGGTCAAAGTCGAATCCGTCGAAACCCTCTTTGCCGTTAAAACACGCGATATGGTGGTCAGTCCCACCCACGGCCTGTTTCAGACGGTATCCCATACCGCCATGGACGATGAACCACAAACGCCTTTGGCCCAGGGGCACGACGATATCGACATCAACGCCTTGTCCCCGGGGCTGGAGTGGCTGCTGCCGGCCAAAGGCGACACGCCGCGCATTGCCAGCATCAAACTGGCGGTTCAGCACCTGCCCGAAGAGAAGATCACGCTTCTGCTCGACAATCGACCGGTCAGCGCCCTCAATTTTGACGGTACAAGGTTCAATAAATCCCGAACCGTTGCCGTCAGCCATTGGCGGGGGGTGGATCTGCGCGAAGGCGACAACCATTTTACTGCGGTCTGCAAGGATCGCGACGGTAAAGAGATCCGCCGTATCGAACGCATGGTGCATCTGGCCGGTCCGGCAATCCATGTTGAGTATCTCAAAGACAAGTCCCGTCTTATGGCAAACGGTAGAGACGCTCCGACGGTGGCTTTGCGTCTGACCGACAAAGATGGCCACCCGGCGCGGTTCGGCTCCTTCGGCACTTATGAAGTTCTTCCCCCCTATCAGCCATATGTCCGGAAAAAAGAGATCGGCGAAGATCGGCTTACGCGCATTGACGGCGAGCGGCAACGATTTACCATCGAAGATGACGGTAGGGTCTATATTAAACTTGAGCCCACCACCCAGGCCGGGTATGCCACCGTTAAAATTCCACTCTCCAACAAGGATCACGAGGTGTGCGTCTGGTTGGAGCCCGAGTTGCGGGACTGGATTCTCGTCGGTTTGGTGGAGGGCACCGCCGGTTACAATGCCGTTTCCGGTAATCTGGAGACGTTGAAAGCAAACCATCAGGAAGAGAACTATTACCAGGACGGCCGTATCGCATTTTTTGCCAAAGGCAAGGTCAAAGGCAAGTGGCTGGTCACGGCGGCTTATGATACCGGCAAGCAGATCGAAGAGAACGATACCGGCCTGTTCCAGACCATCGATCCGGATACCTATTACACGCTGTATGGCGATGGGGCACAGCAGCAAAATGAAGCCCCCACTATCCGCAAGCTCTACCTTAAAATCGAGCGTGAGCAGTTCTATGCCCTTTTCGGAGATTTTAACACCGGCTTGTCGGTGACCGAACTGTCCCGGTACAGCCGGAGTTTTAACGGTTTCAAAAGTGAGTATGCGGGGCGGCGATGGGCAATGAGCGCCTTTGCCACGGATACGGACCAGGCCTTTATCAAAGATGAGATTCGCGGCGATGGGACATCCGGTCTCTACCATCTCTCCCGCCAAAATATCGTACCCAACTCCGAGACGGTGACCATAGAAACCCGGGACAGGTATCGAAGTGAACTCATCGTCTCGTCCCAAACCTTGACCCGGCACATCGATTACAACATCGACACCGATGCCGGCACCCTCTTTTTCAAAACCCCTGTTTACAGCCGGGATGAAAACTTCAACCCCACCTATATCGTCATCGAATATGAGTCCGGGGATGCTTCCGAACAAGCCTATACCTATGGCGGGCGGGGCAGCGTAAAGCTGGCTGACGGCAAAGTGGAGATTGGCGCCACCTATATCCATGAAGGCCCCACCAACGCCGAAGGCGATCTGGGCGGCCTGGATGCCCATATCGATTTTGGCAATGGTATAGAAGCCAAGGCCGAAGTCGCCGCCACCGGCAAAGATGACGCCGGAGCCAAGGTTGACGGTCAAGCCTATCTGGCAGAAGTGAGCAAGCACTCCGCCAGCCATGATGCAACCGTTTACTTCCGTGAACTGGGCGAAGGGTTTGGTCTGGGCCAGCAAAACAGCAGCGAAGAGGCCACCCGTAAAATCGGGGCCGATGCCCATTGGCGCCTCGACAAGCAATGGTCGCTCTCCGGAGAGCTCTACCGCCACTATAACCTGACCACGGATGCCCAGCGGGATCTGGCAGAGGCCAGGGTGGCATACCACCAACCGCTCTACCACCTCTACTCGGGGCTGCGCACGGCCCAGGACCAATTGGGCGACACCGCCACCTCTAACTCAACCCAACTGCTTTTGGGCGGGTCACGACGTTTACTGGACAACCGGCTGCAAACCCGCATCAGCCATGAACAATCCGTGTTTGGCAATAACGAGAGCGCTGACTTTCCCACCCGCACCACGGTGGGCGCCGATTACAAAGTGTCCGACCCGGTCACCCTTTTTGCCGAGCATGAGGTCGCCCAGACCCGGAGCGAAATTTCCCAGGGCAGCCGCATGGGGGTAAAGGCAACCCCATGGCGCGGCAGCCAGATCGGTTCATCCGTGGGACGGGCGTACGACGAAAACGGACAGCGCCTGTTCGCCAACCTGGGCCTGAACCAGAAATGGCGGATCAACGATCGCTGGAGCGTGCAAGGCGGCCTGGATCGGACCCAAACCGTCCACAGCGATGCCGACCCATCCACCTCTTCCAGTACAACCGTCACCGCCGCTGCCGGCGGCCAGGAAGATTTTACGGCCATCTCGCTGGGCGCGGGCTACCGGGCGGACCAATGGTCCTGGACCGGACGCGTTGAGAGCCGCTCGGCAGACAGCGAAGACAAATGGGGCGTGATCTCCGGCATCGCCGGTGAAGTGCGGCCGGGGCTCGGCGTGTCAGCCGGTGTGGATCTCTTCAATTCCACGGCTGATGACCAAACGGACTCTCTGGACGCCATGGTGCGGCTGAGTTTGGCCTATCGCCCCAAAAATACGCGCTGGATTGTCCTGGACCGGTTGGATTACAACGTCGAAAAGAGCAAAGATACCTCGGGAAGCTACGAAGCCCGCAGCATCGTGAACAACTTCAATGCCAATTTCAAGCCGCACCACAAACTGCAGGCGGCATTTCAGTACGGCGCCAAATATGTCCTCGATACCATTGATAACAGCGCCTACACAGGCTACACCGACCTGATCGGACTTGAAACCCGCTACGACCTGACCCGGCAGTGGGATTTGGGGCTCCACGCCAGCCTTTTGCACTCCTGGAGCGCCGGGCAACTGGACTACCGCACCGGCTGTTCCGTCGGCTATGCCATGGTGAAAAATATGTGGGCCAGCCTGGGGTATAATTTCACCGGATTTACAGATGAAGAATTTTCAGCAGCCGACCACACGGCCGCGGGT
>JASFKE010000396.1:0-4736 GCA_050118795.1 Desulfobacteraceae bacterium
CAGATCAAGGGGTTCGGCATCAAACGCGACCCAAAGGGACGGGTGACGCGGATGCTGGGGATCAGGATGGACATGACCGAGCGCAGGCGGGCAGAACAAGAGATTGAATGGAACCTTGCAATTAACCAGGCACTATCCTCGCTGTACATTCCACTTGTCGCCACCGACACCGGCATTGAACAAATCGCCGACGCAGTGCTGGAAAAAAGCAGACAATTGACAGAGAGCGCCCATGGCTACGTCGCTGAAATCGACCCGGCCACCGGAGACCTGATCGCACACACCAACACCCAAATGCTCCAAAGGCAGTGCAGGATCGCAAAAGAGGAGCTGCGCAAAATCCGATTTCCCCGTAGGACAGATGGTCTCTATAACGGATTGTGGGGGCATGCGCTCAATACAAAGGAGCCTTTCTACACCGATGGTCCGGTGAAACATCCTGCTTCGGTCTGCGTGCCGGAGGGACACATCGCCATTGAAAGGTTTCTGACGGTGCCTGTTTTGCTGGCAGGAGAGCTGGTCGGGCAGATTGCGCTATCGAACCCACCCCGGGCTTACACGGACCGGGATCTGGATGCAATCAACCGGATTGCCGAATTTTATGCACTGGCCATTCAGCACAAGCGAGTGGAAGACAAGATCCGACAAATTCACCCGGCCCCGGGACAAGGCCCGGATCGAGATCGGGTCGCTGCCCGGTCATTACTTTGAAAACGTGATTTTCGTGCGGGACAACGGCGTCGGATTCGACATGACCTATGCGGACAAGCTCTTCGGCGTGTTCCAGCGCCTGCACCGCGCGGAGGAGTTCGAGGGCACCGGCATCGGTCTGGCCAATGCGCAGCGCATCATCGCCCGGCACGGGGGGCGGATCTGGGCCGAAGGCACTCCGGACCGGGGCGCCACCTTTTACTTTTCACTGCCGCGATCCGTTCAAGGAGCATAAAAGGGATATGAACATGGCACATATTGACAAAATCCTGGTGGTGGAGGATGCCCCCGTCAATCTTGAGCTTTTGACTCATCTGTTGACGGAGCGGGGCTATGGCGTTCATGCCGCTGCCGATGGCGAGACGGCTTTGGCGTTTGTCCGCTCAACGCCTCCCGATCTTATTTTGCTGGATATTCAAATGCCGGGAGTGGACGGCTTCGAGGTGTGCCGCCGGCTCAAAGCCGATGAGCGCACACGCGCCATTCCCGTTATTTTCATCAGCATCCTGGAAGATGAAGGCGACAAGGTGAAAGGGTTTCAGGCCGGCGCGGTGGACTACATCACCAAACCGTTCCAGCCGGAAGAGGTGTTGGCCCGGGTGAGAACCCATCTGCGCCTGCAAAAACTGACCAACCACCTGGATCAGGAAGTCCGCCGGCGGACCGAAGCGTTGGCGACGGCCAATCAACGGCTCCTGGCCAGCGAACAGCTCTTTCGCGCCTTTACGGAGAACTCGCCGGACTATATCGCCCGTTACGATCTGGGGTTTCGCCGGACCTATATCAATCCCGCTCTCAAAAGACTGTTCGGAGACCAGGCCCAAGATGCGCTCGGTAAAAGGCCCTGCGACGGGTCACCGCTCTCTGCGCCCCAGCCCTATATGGATTGCCTGCAAAAGGCCATCGAGACCGCCGCCGAGTGCAGCGTGGAGATCTCCGCCCGTAACACAAAAGGTGAGATACGCTGGGGCCATGTCCGGTTCGTTCCGGAATTCGGCCCCGACGGCCGGGTGGTATCCGTCTTTTCCATTGGACGCGACATCCACGAGATCAAGGAGAATGAACAGCGCTTTCGGATGCTGGCGGAGAACTTTCCCGACTTCGTCATGCGGTTCGACCGCGATGGCCGGTTCGCCTATGTCAATCCCTCGGTGTCAAACACCTTGGAGATGCCGGCCGACGCCATCATGGGCAAAACCCTCGACCAGTTGCTGCAACAAAGCGCGCCGCAGCAGGTCGATGCATACCTGGCGCCGATCCGCCGGGTCTTTGACGAGGGCAGGGCCAACACATCCGAGGCGCGTTGGCGCACGGCCTCGGGCGAGCGCATCTTCGAAGTCCGCCAGGTGCCGGAGAAAGATGCCGGCGGCAACGTCGCCAGCGTTCTCAGCATTGCCCGGGACATCACCGCACGCCGGCAGATGGAGCGGGAACGGGCTGCAACGCTGCGCTTTTTTGAAAGCATGGATCGCATCAACCGCGCCATCCAGTCCACCAACGACCTGGAGCGGATGATGAGCGATACCCTCGGCGTGGTGCTTGAGATCTTTGACTGCGACCGGGCTTTTCTGCTCTATCCATGCGATCCCCGGGCACAAACGTGGCAAATCCCCATGGAGAGAACCAAACCCGAATATCCGGGCGCCCGTGATTTGAATATTGAAATGCCCAAGGATCCGCAAATTGGGGAATCTTTAGGTCTCGTGCTGGCTTCCGGCGGTCCGATGCAGTTCGGGACGGGGACCGGTTTTCCATTGCCCGAAGTTATATCGGAACAGTTTGAAATCAAGAATTCCATCTCCATGGCCCTCCATCCCAAGCAAGGCCAACCCTGGCTGTTCGGCCTGCATCAGTGCGCCCATGAACATATTTGTACAATGGAAGAGGAGAGACTGTTCCAGGAGATCGCACGGCGGATGGAAGATGCCCTGACCGGTTTGATGATCCATCGCAACCTGGGGGAGAGCGAGAAAAGATATCGCATGGTTTTCGAAAACTCGCCCGTATCGATCTGGGAGGAGGATTTTTCCGCAGTGAAGAACCTTTTCGACGACCTGAAAAACCAGGGGGTCTCTCATATCGAGCAGTGGCTTGACCGCCATCCCGAAACGGTCCGGCATTGCGCTGAGTCGGTAAAGATCATCGATGTGAACCAGGCGGCGGTGGCCCTGCACGGGGCGGCAGACAAAGAGGCGCTGTTTGGCGGTTTGACCCAAATTTTCATGCCGGAGTCCCTCGACACCTTCCGGCGGGCCCTGGTCTGCCTGTGGAATGAAGGGACCGGGCTGACGGCAGACTCGGTGGTCAAGACCCTGGCCGGAGAGCGCCGGGATGTGACCGTCTATTTCTCCGTCTGCCCCGGCCACGAGCAGACACTGTCCAAGGTATTCGCATCGCGCATCGATATCACCGATCGCAAACGCAACGACGCCGTAAATATTGCACGTTTGCACCTGATGCAATTTGCCGAAGCCCATTCACTGGAGCCATTGCTTGAAGAGACATTGAACCAAGTGAAGAGACTCACCGGCAGCCTCACCGGCGTCTGTCATTTTGTCGAAGAGGATCAAAAAGCCCTAACGCTTCGCAGCTGGTCGACGGGAACAAAGATAGAGCTGTGCAAAACGCAAGGGGATGAATTGCACTACCCCATCGGCGAGGCGGGGGTATGGGCGGATTGCGTCTACCAGAGAAAACCGGTCATCCATAACGATTGCGCCGCACTCGCTCACCCCGACGGCATGCCGGAGGGCCGTGCCGAAGTGATTCGCCAATTGGTCGTGCCCGTAATGCGCGGTGAAAAGATCGTCGCCATTCTGGGAGTCGGCAACAAACCCGGCGACTATACCGAAAAAGATGTGGAGGTCGTTTCGTTGATGGCCGATCTGGCCTGGGAAATTGCCGAGCGCAAGCGGGCGCAAGAGGAGCTCGACAGGCACCGGGAGCATCTCGAAGAGCTGGTGCACGAGCGCACGGCGGAATTGGAGGCCTCCAACAAGGAGCTGCAGGATTTTACCTACTCGGTCTCCCATGACCTTCGGGCGCCCCTGCGCCATATCGACGGCTTTATGGAATTGCTTCAGGAGAAGACGGCAACTGACATCGACGAACAGGGCCGACATTACATGGACGCCATTTCCGGCGCGGCCAAGAAAATGGGGCGCTTGATCGACGAGTTGCTCGCCTTTACATGGATGGGCCGCCATCTCCTGTCGCTTCAAAGGGTAGCGTTAAAGGAGCTGGTGCGCGACATCCTGGGTGAATTTGAACCGGAAACCGCCGGCAGGCGCATCGACTGGCGCATCGGCGACCTTCCCGTGGTCAATGGCGACGCCGCCATGCTGCGGATCGTCCTGGGTAATTTGATCGCCAATGCCCTGAAATTCACCCGGCCCCGGCAAGAGGCGCAAATAGAAATCGGGTCGCAGCCCGGCCAAAACGCCGAAGCCGTGATTTTCGTGCGCGACAACGGCGTGGGGTTCGACATGACCTATGCGGACAAACTCTTCGGCGTGTTCCAGCGCCTGCACGGCGCCGACCAATTCGAGGGCACCGGCATCGGACTGGCCAATGTGCGCCGCATCATCGCCCGCCACGGCGGGCGGACCTGGGCTCAGGCAGAGCCCGGCCAAGGGGCGATTTTTTTCTTTTCACTGCCCCACACTGTATGAAGGGGGAACATGGTGCAAACCGACAAAATCCTGGTGGTGGAGGATGCCCCAGTCAATCTTGAGCTTTTGACCCATCTGTTGACGGAGCAGGGCTATAGCGTTCATGCCGCTCCCGACGGCGAGACAGCTTTGGCGTTTGTCCGCTCAACGCCTCCCGATCTTATTTTGCTGGATATCCAGATGCCGGGAGTGGACGGCTTCGAGGTGTGCCGCCGGCTCAAAGCCGATGGGCGCACACGCGCCATTGCCGTTATTTTCATCAGCATCCTGGAAGATGAAGGCGACAAGGTGAAAGGATTTCAGGCCGGCGCAGTGGACTACATCACCAAGCCGTTCCATCCGGAAGAGGTGTTG
>JASFKE010000397.1:0-4729 GCA_050118795.1 Desulfobacteraceae bacterium
CCATACGCCAACTGGGGCTCCCACTGGCCTGCGAACCGACCCGCGTGCCGGATTGGGTCCTCGACCCATCCTTTTTATCGGGTGTGTATGAATCGGATGACGGATTACTTTTTGTCGTCAACCTTGAAACCATCCTCAAACCCAAAAGAGCCGGGCAGCGGCATGTATCATACGCAACAATGAAACAGATTATTCAGTAAGGAGCTCAACAATGGACGGCAACAAGATTTTGATTGTGGAGGACAGCCCCACCACCATGCAGCACATCACCACAATTCTACAAAAGAGGGGATACGAGCTGATGCACGCAGCAGATGGGATGGAGGCGGTGCAAAAGGCGGTACGACAAATGCCCAATTTGATAGTGCTTGATATTATTCTGCCGAAGAAAAATGGGTTTCAGGTTTGCCGGCAGCTCAAAACGGCTCCGAAGACCAAGAATATCAAAATATTGATGCTGACTGGCAAAACAATGGGCAGCGACCGTTTTTGGGGACTAAAACAGGGTGCGGATTATTACATGACCAAACCGTTTGAGCCCGACGAATTGGCCAAAAAGGTCGATGAGTTGCTCCAGTGACTCGGCCCGTAATTTGCCATCCGACAACCCGCGCAAACAGTCCAAACCGGTATTTGACTGGAGGAGGTCTTTTTAATGAAATCAGCATTCGCATGGTTCAGAAACAGAAATCGTTCGCAGTCGCGCAGGTTCTTTGCCGGCAGTATACGTCGTAAGCAGCTTGCAGCCTTTCTGGCCGTCGCACTAATCCCCCTGGTGGTGCTGGGGGTTGTGTTGTATTTTATCGCCGCGGACAATTTGCTGGATCATGCGGCCGTGCAACTGTCGGGTATCCGTAAACTCAAGCACAATATGGTCCAAGATTACTTCTCCGAGCGTCGACAGGATATAGAACAATTGGCAGATGCCCTGTCACAACTTTATGCTGCGGGCTATGACAAAATACACGCAGTTGAAAACAAAGACAAGGGAGCATCAGAGATAGAGCTGACCCATGCCATCCAAGCGGCGATATCTCCTGTAACTGAAGGGGAAAGTTCCGACAGCATCCGGCATTACCGGCAACAGTCCGGTTTTGAAAATGTATTTCTGGTCAGTACATCCGGATATGTATTTCATGCCGCAAACCATGGCTCGGATCGCTACACCAACTTGTTAACCGGCCCCTATAAGAATACCAACCTGGGACGTTTAATAGCAAAGGTGCTGGAATCCAAGAGTTTTGGAATGGCCGATTTTGAAGCATATATGCCCATCCAGAACGCGCCTGCCGCTTTCATGGCGCTGCCGGTAAGCTACGCTGGAGACGTCAAATTTATCCTGGCCGTGCAGTTGTCCATCAGCCAGATCAACGCTGTAGCCGAAGAGAGAACCGGCCTGGGAAAAACCGGGGAGACCTACTTCGTCGGTAAAGACAATATGCTTCGCAATGATTCATATCGGTTGAAGGAGCTTAAAGTCATGAACACCATTTTGAGCCCGGAATACAAAGTCGATACCGAAGCCTCGCTCAGTGCGCTCAAAGGCAACAGTGGCACCAAGATCATAAAAAATTACCTAAACATCGTGACACTGAGTTCATGGCAGCCGATTACCATTGCAGAGCCCAACGCGGTAAACCCCGAAGGCATCCATTGGGCGCTTATCACCGAGATCGAAGAGCGTGAAGTCAACCAACCGCTTGCGACCCTCAGACTGATCATGGCGGGCGCATTGGGCGGCACGGTTCTTCTCGTGGTTTTAAGCGCTTTGCTGCTCTCCGATAATCTTACGCGCCAGATCCGTCACATTATGGCGCTGTTAAATGAAATCGGCACAGGTAACTACCACGCCCGCTGCAGTGTCGTCAGCCGTGATGAACTGGGCACCATGGCCCATTCCCTCAACGCCATGTTGGATGACACACTGAACCTGATTCAAAGTCGTGAAGAGCGAGATAACATGCAAAACGCCATCATGAAACTTCTAATGGACATCAGTGCACTCACACAAGGGGATTTAACCATTCGGGCCGAGGTGACCGAGGATATGACCGGCGCCATTGCAGATTCATTCAACTCCATGGCCGAGCAGCTCAGCCTGCTGGTCAGCAACGTCAAACAGTCGACCCTGGAGGTCACCACGACATCTCAACAAGTGACCAAAACCACCATTGAATTGTCACGGACCAGCGATGAGCACGCCACCCAAATCAAGGGGGTGGTCAAAGCCATTGAGGAGATGTCCAAATCCATGCATGTGGTATCGCAGCATGCAGTGCAATCGGCCACGGTCTCCGACCAGGCCAAACAAAACGCCGTTAGCGGCGCCGAGGCTGTGCGCCGAACCAACACGGCGATGAATTCCATCCGGCAGCGTGTTCAGGAAGCCGCCCGCGCCATCAAGCGGCTCGGTGAAAGCTCCCAAGAGATCGGTCATATTGTCCAAATCATCAATGATATAGCCGATCGAACCTCCATATTGGCTTTGAACGCCTCGATCCAAGCGGCCATGGCCGGCGATGCCGGGCGCGGTTTCGCCGTTGTCGCAGATGAGGTACAGCGATTGGCCGAACAGTCGACCAGCTCCACCAAACAGATTGAAACGCTGGTCAATACCATTCAGAGCGAAATCAATGAAGCCGGCGCCCGCATGGAAGACAGCATCGAACAGGTCTTGCACGGCACCGAGTTGGCTAACGGCGCCCATAACAAACTCGAAGAGATCGAGGCGGTATCCACCCAGCTGGCCGACCTGGTTAAAGCGATATCAAAAGCGGCCAATGAGCAAGCGGAATCGTCAGAAATTATCTCAGCAACCATGAAAAAGGTCGGCGAGACGACCAGTCAAGCGTCTGTGCAGGGAAAATTGACAGCCCTTTCCATCGCAAACCTTGCCGATACGTCTAAAAATCTGCGCGAGTCGGTAGAAGCTTTTAAATTGGAGGATGATCCAGCGGACGACATTGATGCCGACCTTGATATTATCAGCCCCATAGAAGAAAAGAGGCCGTCCCCGGAAGATGAAGATCTCGACGTGCTGTACGAAGTCGGTTAAAAGGCGCTTTGCCGTTGTATACTGAGGCCGTTAGTATGAATGATACAATTCTCTACCGTAAATCATCCCAAGGCCGCAGGGCCACTATTAATTCGGATGGGGTAACCGCAAGGGTCTTCGCAGCCATTGACGGCAACAACTCACTGTCCGTTGTCGCTGAATTGGCCGGTGTCAGTATTCCCGTGTTATGGCAAACCATCGCCAAGCTGAAAAAACTTGGCTTGATCGAAGAGGGTGCCGGCAGCGCCCATTTAATGGGCACCGAATTTGCGATTAAAGTGCAAAGGGAGCTGACAAAGGCTGTCGGGCCCGTGAGCAACGTGTTGATCCAAAACGTGGTGCAGCTGATGAAATTTTCATGGCCCCGCGTACCGGCAGTACACGCCCGGGAATTCATTTACAGGCTCCTTGTCCATATCCCCCACGCAGGAACAAGAGAGGCATTCAAGATAACCATGCTAAAAGAATTATAGGCAGGAGAAAACCATGCAAATCATCCAGTGCGACAGCTGTAGTAAACGTTACAAAGTAAAAGAGAACCAGACCGGCGCGGCAACCTCGAAATACAAATGCCCCTCCTGTTTTCATATCATCGGGGTCGTCAATTCCAACCACACCCGCGACCCGTCCCAGCTCCAGAGTGCCGAAAAACGACTTCTTTCTCACAATCCGGTTGATGATCGCGCCGTGCACCGGCAAAACCCGGGCCCCACAGAAAACAGTGCAGATAACCTGGATCTGGATGCCGAAGGTTCCGCCGAACGGTCCCTGAGCTTGAGGACCAAATTCAACCTGACCACCGGTGCTGTTTTGATATGTGCCATGGTCCTGATCTACTTTTGGGCAAACTCGAGGATGCAACGAGAAGCTGAAGACCAGATCCTCGATAAAGCGCAGCTCTTGTTGACGACCATGGAAGCATCCCGCGACTTTACCAAAAAAGTTGTAAAACCAGCTTTATACAAAGCCTTGCCCGGCAGATTCATCACCGAAGGGATGTCGTCTTCATTTGGGGCACGAAATATTTTTGAGCGAATCAGCAAGGTTTATCCCCAATACTATTTCAAGCACGCTGCACCTTACCCGAGAAATCCCATCAATCAAGCCGATCTTTTTGAAATGAACATTATCAAGAAATTCAATAATGAAAAGAAATTAAAAGAATGGCAGGGTTACCGGTCAAGTGAGGGTGGAAAAAAATACTCTATCATGAAACCCATTGTGGCCACCCAGCGGTGTATGCGCTGCCATGGCGATCCTGGAGCAGCGCCCAAGGAATTACTGGAGAAGTATGGAGATAAAAACGGCTTCGGCCGGTCAGTTGGAGAGGTCATTGGGACGTTGACCATTTCGGTTCCAGCCAGTGTGGTTATGAAAAAAGCCCAGACCAATACAATGGCGTTCACTGGAATGGTCGCACTATTTTTTGGACTGTTGATAATCATTGCCAACTTCTTCTTTGCAAAGGTAGTTCTGCGGCCCATTAAATACCTTGCTGACAATGCAGACGATATCAGTCTTGGCAAACTTGATACCCGCATCGATACTTCCGGTGGAGATGAGATCGCAAAATTGGCAAAAGCCTTTGACAGGATGAAGATCTCCATGAAGATGGCATTTGAACGGCTGGCAAGGTAGAATACCCCCATAGCTACAAGTAAAGCAGGAAAGGCG
>JASFKE010000398.1:0-4716 GCA_050118795.1 Desulfobacteraceae bacterium
GCTGGCGGCCATGCTCGATTGGCCTTATGCCTCGGTGGTCAATTCCATCGAAACCCTGGACGACGGGAAAATTAAGATCGGTCGTGAAATTGAAGGCGGCAACCAGGAGATGAACGAAATCGAACTTCCCTGTGTGCTCTCCATTCAAACCGGTATCAATGAGCCCCGCTACGTTGGTATTCGGGGCATTCGCAAAGTGGCCTCGGTGGAGATCCCCACCCATGGGTGCGGTGATCTGGGGATTGACGCCGAATCAGTGGGTACACCCGGCGCCAAAGTGAAAAGGGCTGACTATTTTATGCCGGAGCTGGGTGACGGTGCCGAGATGCTCGAAGGCAGCATGGAAGAGAAGATCGAGAAATTGGTTGAAATGTTGAAGGCCAAAGGAGGGCTCAAATAATGGCATCACTTTTCGCATATATCGCACACAAAGAGGGCGTTTTAGATGACACCGCCCCGGAATTGGCTCTGGCCGCATCAAAATTGGGTGACGCGTCTCAAGTGACCGCCATCCTGACCGGCAGCGGCGCAGCACTGGAGACCGCCTGCCAGCAAGCTGCCAAAATATACCCCACTGTATGGAAATTTGACAACACCGAATTGGGCTATCCCAATGCCGAACAGGTGCGCAAATTGCTCACCGATGTTACGCCGGCCGGCAGCATCGTGCTGATGGCCCACGACACCTTTGGAATGGACCTGGGGCCGGGGCTCTCCATCAAACTCAATTCAACCTATGTCGCCGATGTGATGGGCATTGAAAAGGTGCAGGACCACATCGCCACCCTGGTGCGTCAGGAGTATGCGGGTATGGCCCATGCCCATGTCGACTGTGATCTGTCCGGTGGCGCTGTTCTGACATTACGCCCCGGTGCGTTTCAGGCCGAGGAAGAGGGGACCGGCGCAGGCCAGGTGGAAGATAAATCCGGCGACGTGGGCGATCTGACCGTCAAGCGCCGCTTTTTGGAAGTGGTGGAAGCCGAAGTGGGTGACGTGGATATTACCAAAGCCGATGTGCTGGTTTCGGTGGGCCGCGGTATCGAGGATGAGGAGAATATCGAGATCGCCCAGGAGCTGGCTGACGCCATGGGCGCCGTGGTTTCGTGCTCACGCCCCATCGTGGATGCCAAATGGCTTGAAAAACCGCGCCAGGTGGGGACATCCGGCCAGACGGTCAAGCCCAAGGTATATCTGGCCATGGGGATCAGCGGCTCCTTTCAGCACCTGGGCGGCATCAAGGGATCGCCTTTCATCGTGGCCGTCAATAAAAATCCCAAAGCGCCGATTTTCCAAGTGGCGGATGTGGGTATCGTCGAAGATATTCTGGAGTTTATGCCTGACTTGGCAGAGAAGATTCAGGAGGGATAAAACTTTTCATTCAACGAAATCGCTTACCCTCTTTTGGCTGAGTTGTTCGTGCCGCGATAAAAAACTATGGACAGAAACAAACAGGCAGGTCCTCGCCGGGGGCCTGCCTGTTTTTATACCATGCTCCCTGACATGGTGCATGGATTACGCCTTGATGGGGGACGTCAATCGTGCGAAGGTAAGCCCTGTAATTATGGCAATCCGATGCCTCGCAAAGAGGGAAGTAACTGGAAGGCGATATATTGATGTCTGTCGAAATTCTCACGGTTTTGATTATCCTGGCCATTGTGATCATCCTTTTGATAACTGAATGGGCGCCCTTGGAAGTACTGGCCATGCTGGTGTTGGGCGTGCTTGCGGTGACCGGCATTGTCAGCCCGAAAGAGGCGCTGGCCGGATTCAGCAATCCGGCCGTGGTGACCATATGGGCGGTCTTTATTCTCAGCGGCGGGCTGACGCGCACCGGTATCGCCAATATCCTCGGCCGCCAACTGCTCAAGGTGGCCGGCCGTTCAGATGCGATGTTGGTGGCGGTCATCATGCTCATCTCCGGCGTTCTCTCAGCGTTCATGAACAATGTGGCCGTGGCGGCGCTCATGTTGCCCGTGGTCATGGACATCACCCGCAAGACCGGCCGCTCCCCTTCCACTTTGTTGATGCCGCTGGCCTATGGATCGCTGCTGGGCGGTTTGACCACCATGATCGGAACGCCTCCCAACATCCTGGTCAGCGAGGCATTGCGGGAGAACGGACTTAAAGCCTTTACGCTTTTTGACTTCTCTCCGGTCGGCCTGGTGGTAATGACCGGGGGCATCGTATTTGTCACTTTCATCGGTACACGCCTGCTGCCCAAGCGCAACCCGGCCCAAGAGGATTCAGGCCGCAGGGATTTTCGCTCCCAATATCGCCTGCAGGAGAACTTATTTCAGATCAAGATTCCCCGGGGATCCGCCCTGGTGGGCAAGAGCCTGGTCAAGAGCCGGCTGGGGGCCGCCCTGGGCCTCAACGTGGTCGGTATCACCCGTAAAGATGAAACTTTGTTGGCCCCCCAGATCACCGAAGTGATTCAATCCGACGACATCATGATCGTTGAGGGAAGTATCGATCACATCCAGGAGATGAACAACTGGGGCCAGCTGCTGGCTGAAACCGGGGAGGCCGTCGCAGAGAATGCCTTGTTGTCCCACGGCATGCAGGTTTCCAGGATTCGTCTCAAATCCGGCAGTGACTATGAAAATCAAACGTTGTCCGAAATAGGCTTTCGCAACCGCTACGGCCTTAATGTACTGGCCATAGAGCGTGCCGGTCGACATTTGGAAGAAGACCTGAAGACGCAACCTGTGAAATCGGGTGATCTGCTTTTGGTGCACGGTCCGGAAGAGAAGATGGCGGCCTTTGAGAACCACACCCAATTTCTCCCGCCGGAGAAGTTGGATTCCGCCGATCTGCAGCGCCATATCGAATTGGGCGACCGTTTGCGCCAACTTCGTGTTCCCCAAGGGTCCAGGCTCATCGGAATGACGCTCAGCGGCAGTCGTTTAGGCGATGCCGCGGATGTCCAGATCCTTTGCATCGCTCGCCGGGATGGCGGGGTCTTAATCCCCTCATCGACGGACCGTTTCGAAGCCGAAGACCGGTTGATTGTCTCGGGCCGGCAGGACATGATTTCCATCCTTCTCCTGCAGGGGCTTCAAGGCGTGCTGGTGCAGGATAGTTCGCAGGTGCCGGACCCGTCAATTTTGGAAGATGAGCAGGTGGGCTTGGTAGAGGTGATGCTGTCGCCTCACAGTGTGTTGTCCGGCCTGACCCTGCGTAAAATGAATTTTCGGGAGAAATACGGATTGAGCGTGATGGCCGTTTGGCGCAAAGGAGAGGCCCATCGAAAAGGTTTGCGGGATATCGCTCTGCAATTCGGGGATGCATTGCTTCTGTACGGCCCGTGGGAAAAGATAAATCTGCTTGGTCGGGAGCCGGATTTCCTGGTTTTGACCGAGACAGCCCAGGAGGTGCCCCGCCAAGAGAAGGCCAAAGTGGCCCTGGCCATTATGGCCGCGGTACTCGCCCCGGTCATCATGGGCTGGGTGCCCATTTATATCGCGGTGGTCATCGGTGCCGCCGTCATGGTGCTCAGCCGTTGTTTGACCATGGAAGAGGCCTACCGATACATTGAATGGAAAGCCGTGTTTCTTATTGCCGGAATGCTTCCCTTGGGCACAGCCCTCGACAAGACCGGCGCGGCCAGGCTGATGGCCGAAGGCGTGGTGGGCGCATTGGGTCCGTTCGGCCCCCATGCGGTTCTGTTCGGTATAATGGCCATCACTTTTATCGGAACCAGCATCATTCCCACAGCGGCGCTGGTGGTACTGATGGTGCCCATCGCACTGGAAACGGCAACCGGCCTGGGCATCTCCTCCTATTCGCTGATGATGGGCATCGCCATGGCGGCGTCGTCCAGTTTTACATCTCCCATCTCACATCCCGCCAACGTTCTGGTCATGGGACCCGGTGGATACAGGTTCATGGATTACGTCAAAGTGGGCTTTCCCCTGACCCTGGCGGTGATGGCCATATTGATGGTGGCGATACCGATATTTTGGCCCTTGCAGTAATTGGCATTTAGACTTTGTCTTTGATGGTGACACCATCGGCAAGGGTCACCGTCGGTATCTGGTTGGAGGTAATTCCCCGGTAGCGCGGCGCCATCAGCTTATCTTTTGCCGGCAGGTTGGCCCACAACTGAAATCCGTGCATTACCCCATCGGCATTGCCTTGGGGCATCTCCTGGTGGATGATGCCGCTGCCGGCGGTCATCCACTGGACGTCCCCCGAAGAGATAATCCCCTCATTGCCCAGGCTGTCGCCGTGGGCCACATCACCCTCCAGCACATAGGTAATGGTTTCGATGCCACGCTGGGGGTGCCACGGAAAGCCTTTGATATAATCACGGGGCTGTTCAGATCTGAAATCATCCAAAAGTAAAAACAGATCGAGCCGTGGCGCCTCACCGGCCCCGAAAACCCGGTGCAGACGAACACCAGCGCCTTCAGTTACCGGTTTGCGTTTCATGATAGACAGGACTTGTCTCTTCTTGGGCATGACAACGCTCCTTTGCATGGGCTTTACGATAATGCTCTTGGAGTGCGTTAAAGGTCGCAGCGGTATTGCAATAGAGCCTCCTCCCTCTATCCTTGCCAAAAACATTATCTCAGATCCTATAGGATTAAGGCCTTAAATTGTTGTGTCAAGGTTAACCCTAATGTCGCATAAAAAAATGGCAAAAAGGCTAAAAGCACTTAATTCTGTTAATAACTGTTCTCACCGGGTGCACACGGCTATCCAAAACTGAAT
>JASFKE010000399.1:0-4710 GCA_050118795.1 Desulfobacteraceae bacterium
CGGTTTTAAGATGCTGTCTGATTTGCTTTTGATTGTCGATGCCAATGAGAGTTCGGGTCTGAAAAAAACTCCGGAAAGAAAGAAAAATAGTGGTAAGGCGAAGGAGTAGACAATGTTGAATATCTCTCCTTTGGTATCAAGTACTATCCGGTTGTGCGCCAAAACGACGAAAAGTATACCTAAGCCTCTTGCTATATCTATTTGCTGGTTTCTATTTTGCATAATTGTTCTTGTAAATCTTACATGGGCTTTTGAAATTGTGAGGTTTTCTTCCAGCGGCCCTACCCCTTAGCGGTACACTTCGGATCGGAAGCCGGACCGGTTTCGGTCGCTCCGGATTCCAACGTACCGAAAGTTTCAAGCAGACGGCTATTGCGGAAGGCGAGTGCCTCCAGGAACCGTTTTTCGGGAAAGATATGCGGCAATAAAACGGCCAATGTCATGCGGGTATAGCCCCAGGCCCGCCACAGCCTGGTTTTGCGCCCCAAAGCTTCACCCATGTTGCCTCGTAGACGGGCTTTGAGCATAAGCGGAGCATTCACCAGCAGGGCCTGGGCCAGTCGGGCGATGCAGAAAAACGGTAGAACCCTGCCTCCATAAGCCCCCATATCGAAGCGTGCATTGTGGCAGGCGCCTCCCTGGATAGCGTCCCAGCGGAAGTATTCCGGCATCAAGCGGTTGGCCGCGATACGGTGCCGGATAATTGCCCGGTGGGCATACCACAAACCGATTCCAGCCCGACGGGCTTTCATGAAAAAATCGGTATCCGATCCACCCGTGGCCATGGTCTCGTCGAACATGCCGATCTGCTCGAACACATCCCGGGACACCAAGGCTGTGTTGGTGCCGGGCAGCTCATCATTGATATAGGGATGGTATTGGTCGTGGTAATCGATTTCACGCAGGGCCTCACGGCAAATGGGGCCCAGTTCGCGCAATGTCTTATCAGGCAAATCCAGGTGCACAGCCCCGCCCACAATGCGTGCATCCAGAAAACGGGCTGCAGTCAGCAACTGCTGCAGCCAATCCGGATGGGCCAGTTGGTCGTCGTCGAAAAAGGCGATCCAGTTGCCGCCGGCATGGGCCAGGCCGCAATTGCGCGTGGGGGCGTCTCCGGGTTCCAATTGGTGAAAATAGCGCACTTGGTGCGGATATTTATCGGTAAATTCTTTAATGACACGGGCGGTGTCGTCACTGGAGTTATTGTCCACTACAATGAGTTCGTACTCGAAGCGGCCCCCGGTCTGTTGCTTCACAAGGCTTTCCAGGGCGCCCGAAAGCCAATGGGCCCGATTGTAGGTGGGAATCACCACGCTGATGATATCTTTAACGATCTCCCGGCCCTTGCTGCCTTGCGGATCTTCGGCGCTCCTTCGATCGATGGCCATCGCATCGTCTAACCGGTTGCCCCCCAAGGTTATTCTATCCCCCGAATCTCTTTGAACACCTTCTGCCACGGGCTTTGCCGCTGGTAGGAGGCAGGACGACTTTTTTCCACCCCTGATGCGCCCCCAAGCCCTGGGTGCCCAGCTGTACCAACCGCCCATTTTGGCGGCCAGTGTGCCACCGCTATCCCAGTCAAAGACATGAAAGCGCCCCCAATGAAAAGGATCGCACTGTGGGGCGATGACATCGCTTGCAGTGGTCAAGGCGCAGGCCACACCAGCGCGTCGTGCCGCCGCTATCTGGTCCGGATGGGCAAAGCCCAGTTTGGGGGCGCCATATGGAAAAGCAAATGTGATCTGTGTTTGATCAAACCATGCTCGAAGGGCCGCCACCGAGGTGCGCAAATCATCTTCCAAGGCCCGGGGGCGACGGCGGAAATCCTGGTGGGTGTGGGTGTGAGAACCGATATCGACCAGCCCCGTGGCGGCCATTTCCCGGCATTGGGCAAGGGTGAGAGGCCGGTAGGCCTCCGGTGGCGCCTGATTGCCGTAAGCGAGGCCCCAATGGTCGAAGGGCATGGGGTCGCCGCTGTCCAGATAAGCGGTATTGACAAACACGGTAGCCGGTAGGCCGAATTCGCGAAGCAAGGGCCAGGCGTTGGCATATACGCCGGCAAATCCGTCGTCAAAGGTGATGGCCGACACATAGGGGGGAATACGCCAACCGCGGTTTCTAAAAGCAATCAGTTTTTTCAACGGCCAGAAGACATAACCGCGCTCCAGCAATTGGGTCAATTGGCGGCGCATGCGGGCCGCGGTGACGTTGATGGTAGGCGATGGCACGCCTGCCACCGGTTCGGCAATACGGTGATAGGTTAAAATGCTGAATCGGTCGGTATATCGGGGACCGTGGTACCTGTACAGCAACAGACCCAAGTTCGATGCCGCGCGCAGTATGTTTTCCTTGAGGTGTTCGCGCGCCGACAACCGTTGCGGCCCCGGTGCGAAAGGCCTTTTATCGCCTTGGGAAAGTTTTGAAGAATATTTCATAAGCATTCAACCATAATATATCCATATATTCAATGGGATGCCGTAGCACCCGGTTGTTTCTGTTCACGAATCAATGCACACACCGTTATAAAAAAGTGGAATCTGGTCGGATCGGCAGAGCCCGATTCCATCAGCGACGTTACCATGGAGTAGAGGACCATCGACAAAGCGAAGATCGAGGCCGGCGTGCCGTTAATAAAGCATTGGCGTACCAGGCGACCTGCCCCGCTGAGAATACCCAGACCGAAGCATATAGCGCCGATAAGTCCGACCTGGAGCAATGTGTCTATGGGCACCGAATGGGCATTCGGGACAGTCCAATAGAGCTCGCTGGAGATGGCCACCATGCGCTCCGCTGTCCAAAAGCTATGGTAACCGTATCCCAGATACGGCTGCTGAAAAACATATTCGAGCAGAAGCTTCCAGAGCGGAAGTCGACCGCTGAAGGATCCTAATTCAGAAAATTCTGAATCCCGGCCCAGACTCGCGGCCTGTCCCAATTCGCCCCCCACATCATAGCCGAGAAAGGAAACAGTCAGCATCGCCGCACAGCACACAAATGGGGGGGCGACGGCTAAAAATTTACGTAGACCCGATGTGCCTCCCAAAAAAGAGGCGGCGAATATGGCAAAACAGCACCCTGCCAGACTGGTGCGCGACTTGGTGAGAACAAGAAACAGAAATCCTGTGGCAAATAAAATCCAATATAGCAACTTGTTCCGCCTCTGACCGTTAGCGATACACAGCGCGGCGATGGACAAGGTGGCGCACGCCGTCGCCTGACCGTTGGGATGTACGGTCCCTGCAAAGCGATAGTCGCCGGCAAAGGGTTGCAACGAACCGAGGCTGATTTCAGCCAGCACTCCCACCGAAAGGAATGTAAAACCGATAGCCAGAGCCGAATACATCAAATCGTCGACGCTTAGATGGCGGACAACACCAAGGATACCAATTATGGACAATCCAAAGATGACCAGGCGTTTCGCCGTCAATACGGGGATGTCCGACCACCCTATACTGGCAAAGCAAATGGCGATGTAGGCACCCAGCAGCCACTGCGTCCGGCTGCAGAAGTTTCGTTCGCGCGGGCGGGGAGACAATAAAAGCAGGGTGACGCCGAGAAGGCCGACGGCGGCCATTGCCATGCGCCGTGCCGGATTTCCGGCCTCCATGCGCGCCTGGTCAACTTCGGCAGAAACAGTGAAAAAAGGATAGGTCGAGGTATACCAATCGAAATCACTTGCAACAAACGCCGCACAAAGAACCAGGGTGACCAGGGCTATTTTAGCGACGTTCCGGCCGGCTGTTTCGTCTCGACTGATTTCGGATGGTTCCTTGGGATAAAAAAGCACTTTTTTCCTATTCAACGGCAGTAGTGCGCCAATAGTGAAAGACAGTGGCCCACCTTACCGCGGCGCCCGCAACGGAGCCGCATAAAGTCGCCGCTGCAGCAGCGATAATGCCCCCGGCGGGAACCATATAAAGGGCCAAACCGATGGTGACAACGGCGGTGGTCGCATCCGCAGGCAGATTGGCGCGTGGGCGATCCATCGCCAGCAAAGCGGTTCCGGCAACCAACATAAAGCTTGTGACGACTATTCCCAGGGCGATAAGACCGCACAGATTTCTTATGTCTCCAAAGGCCAGGCCATATACGGTTCGGCCCAGCCAATTGCCGAAGATAAAGACCAGCACGGTGAAAAACAGTAAGACCACAGTAAACAAAAGCATTACTTTGCGGTTGACCCGGCCGAGCCCTTCCAGCCCCTCTTCAGCATAGACAGCGGCGGCTTTGGGGGTAAGGACGTTGGCTATGGCGGTTAAAAACATGTTTGAAAGGCCGATCAAAGAAACACAAGCCGCCAACTTGCCTGCTTCCGCTTCCGAACGCATGCCGGCCACGATCCAGGTCACAAAGTACGGTGTACAACAGCCGACAATATAAGATAGCAGAGTCCAGCGACCGAACGACCAGTTTTGGCGCCAATCGGGCAGGACACGGCGCCGGTCGAACCGCAAATGGGGCCGCGCAGACACCCACCATACAATGCCGGCAAACCCGGAGGCCACGGCGACAACCCCGAAAACCGCCTTGGCGGTTAATCCGGAAAGCGTTGCCATCCAGTACAAACCACCCAACTGCAAAAGTAATACCGAAACATCGGCCATAAAGGCCGCGTCAAACTGCAGGCGGGCAAATGAGTAATGCCGGAAAAATTCGCGAATCAGCACAAGGGGTCCGGCCAGCAAGAGCATCGGTGCCACGGCGCTAAAA
>JASFKE010000400.1:0-4702 GCA_050118795.1 Desulfobacteraceae bacterium
CAGCCGCTCAACAGCCGCCACTGTGTCACCGGCCCCATATATTTTTTCAGTGATGGATCTAATCTCATCATAGGCATCGACCATAGCGGATATCCTTTCACGTCAATTTATGGGTTTTCTTAAATTCATCCAGTGCCGAAATCATCATGCGACGGATAAAGACCTGTTGATCCCGTTCAATCAATTTGGCATACGATTTGTAATCCGCATGGTCTCTGGCCAGCAATGGCGGTTGATCCCGGCATTTGCGGTAGACTCGAACAAACGCGGTGACCATTTCAAAAAATGAAGCGTGATTGCCCACAAAGCGCTCGAGCCACCCCAGACGATACATCATTTCAAATCGAATCTGATCTGAAATAAACAGATGAATATCGAGAATGTGGTTTTGCATCTTTGAATTGAGGGATCGGAAAGTGGTTGTCTCATCGAACCCGAAAAGTCCGATGATCAGGGCGTACAATGTGGATGAGCTTTCATCTCCAGGCTCAGCCAGATAAAAAAGGGTCTTGGGGCTTAAGTCCGCCAAACGGGTTTGGGCGTCAAATGGCTCTTCAAACAGCGAATCCCAATAACGCCCTACAGCCCTCAGTGCGACCCGCTCTTTATATTCTGCCAGAGGTATGATCTTAGCCATACGGTATCCATTCGCTGAGAAAATAATTCAATGGTATCAGTTTTTATTTTAAACGGCCACCCCTTTGGAAAAGGATTAGCGATTCCCGACGCAACGACCAGCCGGTGAGCGCCGTTGTCCGGCAACCACCTGCAGTCCATTTTACGGAATGCTTAAATTCCTATATTCAAATAAGTAACCGGTATGTAACGCACTCTGTAGTATAGTACCTCTAAAAGAACCACAAAGCTCCCCCACCAAAAAAGCCAAAAAAGGACCGGTCTGGCGTATACATTTTGGAAATGATTTTGAGTTGGCAAGTGCAAAAGATGTTGACTGCACCGCCTTTGGAGATTGAAGTACGTTAACTGCAAACACTATATAAATCTGTTTTGCTCTATATGCAAAAGAGGAGAATGTGATGAATAAAATAGAACAGACAAATAACACCACCTCAATGGATTGGCTATCGCAACAAAATAGTGAACCAATAAACAATCGAGCTGATGAAAGTACTAGTCAAAGTCCTTTCAAAGCGGATGAACTTTATGATTCTTCCACCAATACTTCCAACGATGGTTTGGAAGCATCCACAGAGCAGTCCACCGCCGATGAGGCAAAAAGCGATTCGAACCTGTTCAGCGATTTTTTCAGGCAAAATAAGGAAGTTATTTCTCAGGTTGTAAATCTAATGAAGGAGGCTCTTTCTCAGATTATGAGTCTGGTGCAATCTTTAAAGGGCAATGACGGCATGTCTGCCGCTACAGATTCAGATACCAACGCGGCTGCTGACACCAAAGCGGTACAGACTGATTCCGGTACCGACGCCAACGCGACACAGACTGATTCCGGTACCGACACCAACACGGCGCAGACTGATTCCGGTACTGACACCAACACGGCGCAGACTGATTCCGGTACTGACACCAACACGGCTCAGACTGTTTCAGATACTGACACCAATACAGCACAGACTGATTCCGGTACTGACACCAGCACGGCACAGACTGATTCCGATACCGACACCAATACGGCACAAACTGATTCCGGTACTGACACCAAAGCGGCTCAGACTGATTCCGATACCGACACCAGCGCAACGCAGACTGATTCCGATACCGACACCAGCGCAACACAGACTGATTCCGATACTGATACCACTTCTGACGCCGCTGATACAGCTCAAACCCAAGATAGTAATGGAAATGTGTCTGATTCTGAAATTCACTATGGAGAAGCCACTTACTATGGCGCGACAGGTGAAGGCGCTTTAGGTTTTGATGCTACGGATGATCGAATGATTACAGCAATGAATACCATTGATCTCTATGGATTAGATGCTGCCGGAGCATATGTTAAAGTAACAGGGCCTGAAGGCACAATTACTGTTAAAGTAGTAGACGAGTTGCCAGAGCAAAGAGAAGGTGCTCTTGACTTGAGTCAAGAGGCTTTTGCTATGATAGCTGATCCTATAGATGGTATAGTTCCTATTCAATGGCAATTTGTTGATGGTGATGTAGAAGGTCCGATCCAGTACAAATTTAAAGAGGGTAGTAACGAATATTGGACCGCAATTCAGATTCGCAACCACCGAACTCGAATTGCAAAAGTTGAAGTCCAAAATGAGGATGGTTCTTGGGAAACTTTAAATAGAGAAACCTATAATTACTTTACATCATCAGATGGTGGTATGGGAGCTGGACCATATAATATTCGTGTAACTGACGTTAACGGCTCGGTTATTGAAGACACAAATGTACCTTTTTCTCCGGGTAGTGTTGTTGATGGTGAAAGTCAGTTCCCTCCAACAGAAACCACTTAAAATTACCCTATGGCTGCATAAAAAAGATGGGATAAAATAGACCCAATCCTTCTTTTTACCCTGCAGAAAAGCCGGAGGGCGCCAGAGTCCGCGTTGGCAAGGATTTGCAGTAAGCTCATACTACGGCTGCACTCTTGCCTTGACTCTGACGCTTTCCGGCTTTTGCCACTATGGGATTTGGTATGGAAAAAATAGAGCATCCAAAGATTAAGAAAAGGCGTGAAGGCAGACGAATAGTGAATAGAGATAAAAAAACAATATATGTGGTTGGTAAGTTCATATCTGAGACAGATCGAGGAACCGCATGGGAAATTGAAGGCGTATATGATGATCGAAAAAGAGCGGAGTCTGCATGTATTGGGTTGAATTTTTTTGTTGGCCCCATACCTCTAAACATTTCTGTTGGCACCGATGGTGCTGTTTGGCCCAATTGTTATTACCCTATGTCAGTCGAAAAGTAGCACCGAAAAACCTAAAGTCAGGCCTTGAAAAACATCAAATAGCCGTTTTTTATTGGTTACGTTTTTAGAACATATTGCAACTTGATGTTACACATGCTGCACTTATCAGTTCAAAAACACTTTGGCGAATGGATGCCATTGTTCGCGTGTTTGCCTGGCAGCACACTTCTAACGTTATCGATAGTTGAGATTTAACAGATTGGTACGTTAGTTGCTGCACATACAGACGACATATGACACTTTAAACCGGAGGCCCCCCCGATGAAATTGTTTAGATCCTTCTCTGTCCTGCTCTGTCTCGTCGCAATAATCAACTATCAAGCCTTTGCCGATTCTGACGTTGAGGATGTTTCTGGCACCCCAACCAAAAAGATTCACTATATTATCGGTGGGACACAAACCCCGGTAGATACTTACCCGTGGATGACCGCGCTACTTGATAAGTCGAGTCATGAACTATTCTGCGGCGGAAGTCTGATCGCAGAAAACTGGGTGTTAACAGCGGCGCACTGCGTTAACATTGAATCGCCAAGTGAAATACAAGTGTATATCGGTGGTGTCAGTCTGACCGACCTTAGCGGAGGTGAATTACGCGATGTCAGTCGGATATATAGCCACGAGGATTTTAAAAGTGAAGAAAATGATATCGCAGTGCTGAAATTATCAGAACCGTCAACCAAGAAACCAATCGGCCTGGCATCGGTCGAGTTGGATGACGGCCTTGCAGATGGTACGAGTCTGTGGACCGCAGGTTGGGGGGTTACGGGAAATGAAGAAGATGCCCAAATCTCTAATGATTTGTTGCATGTAGAGGTTCCATTGCGAGACCATGATATATGCGAAGCCAATTACCAGGAACTCGATGAAACGTCTATTACAGACAAGATGGTCTGTGCCGGCGATACTGAGGGTACACGGGACTCGTGTAATGGAGATAGCGGCGGACCTTTGATGGTGAAGGGAAGCGACGGCGATCTGGAGTTGTTGGGCATTGTCAGTTTTGGCAGCGACCAAGGTTGCGCCACTGGAACCCTGCCCGGAGTTTATACCAGGGTATCGCGCTATCTCGATTGGATAGCTGGCAAATTGGATGGCAGCGACCTGCCTGAAATAACGGCGTCGATTAAATATATCGATTTTGGCCTGATGGGTGTGGGATTAGAGTCAGCCCGGGAGGTGACCCTGACCAATGATAGCACCTCACCTGTGGTTATTCAAAGTACAGTGTTATCCGGTGATCCTGGATTCACAATTCAGTCCGATAATTGCCAGCAAAAGGAACTGGAAGCCGATCAGCAATGTTCGGTTGTCATCAGCTTCTCAAGTGAGAAAGCCGGCGCGAAGAATGCTGAGCTGACAATCAACACAACCAGTTCCAAAAACCCAACATTTGTATTCGAAATCACAGCTGAGACATTGCCGAAAGCAGATTTCGGAGAGGCGTTGGACAATACCGCGCTTGCGTGGTTCACAGATAGTTACTTTCCATGGGAAGTGGTCACTGATAGCGGTTATGTCAATGAAAGCGCCGTCAAATCGGGTAAGATTCAAAATGGAGAAGCAACTTACCTGCTCTCGCAGGTAACAGGCCCCGGCACCTTGGAGTTTCGCTGGAAATCATCGACCAAGGAAAAGGACGATCTTGTTGTTTTCTATGTCGATGAAGAGTTGATAACATATGTTGGTGGCGAGACCGACTGGGAAACAGTCGCCACGGATATTTCTGAAGGCACACACTATTTAACCTGGATCTATGAGAGATCAGAGGAAACCTCCACCGGAACAAATGTCTGTTTCCTGGAT